>CANRFK010000031.1 GCA_947629875.1 uncultured Clostridia bacterium | reverse complement strand
TACCTTCGGCGTGGGACCCGCGGGCACGGGAAAGACGTACCTCGCTGTCTGCCTCGCGGTGGCGGCGTACAAGGGCAAGCAGGTTGAGAAAATTATTCTCACCCGCCCCGCGGTGGAGGCGGGCGAAAAGCTCGGCTTTCTGCCCGGCGACTTGCAGACAAAAGTCGATCCCTACCTGCGTCCGCTCTACGACGCCTTGCAGGAGATGTTCGGCTTTGAGACCTACCAAAAACTCATGGAGAAGGGCGCCATCGAAGTCGCGCCCCTCGCCTACATGCGCGGCAGAACGCTCTCGGATGCCTTCGTCATTTTAGACGAGGCGCAGAACGCGACGCGCGAACAGATGAAGATGTTCCTGACCCGCCTCGGCGACGGCAGCAAGATGGTCGTCACGGGCGATCTCACGCAGACCGACCTTCCCGAGGGCAAGACGAGCGGCCTCAAACAGGCCGTGTCCCTTCTCAAGGGCGTGGAGGACATCGCAATCGCCGCGCTCACCGAAAAGGACGTCGTGCGGCATCCGCTCGTTGCGAAAATCGTGCGGGCGTATGAGCGCGAGGAACATAAACGCGAGGAAAACAAACGGAAAAAGGGAGAGAAGAAATGAAAGAGAGAGCTGTTCGCTCCGAGGGAAAAAAGCGAAAATATGCGGGAAGCGCGCTCGTGTACGCCGCCGGCTATTTTGTGCTCATCCTCATGGTGTTTTTGATCATCGTGTGCAATGACTTCAAGGGCTGGACGCGCTTTTTTACCGCGCACTACGCCAACGTCATCTTCGTTGCGGTCAGCGTGTTCTTCCTCGTTGCCATCATCTATTGCTACTACTTTTTCGAGGATAGGGAGGTACTTTTGAAGGCGGGCAACACCGTGCTGGTGTTCACCATCTTTGTGCTCTCCACGATTTTGTGCTATGTGTTCGGCAGGTTCGTCTCCGCGTATGCCCGCCCGTTCGCGCTGTTTGCCATTCTCTGCACCTTCCTGTTGAGCCGCAAGAGCGCTATCTTCCTCAACTTCATCTATTCCGTCTTTCTCTTCATCATCGATATGTACACCAACATGGCGGTGGGCGGCGTGATGTACGCGAGTTCCGAGCTCACGGCCGATATGTTTTCCACCCTCATGCTCGGGTTTGCGAGCGGCACGCTCGCCGTGTTCCTCTCCGAGCGCGTCAAGACGAGGCTGGGGCTCATGGCGACGGGCGTCATTCTCATTTTCCCCACCTGTCTCGTCGTGCTCCTTCTGAAACTTCCCGAAATTGCGGGGGAGGGGTGGCAAAATTACATTGTGCCCATCGGCTGGCGCGCCTTCGGAAGCGTCATCTCTGCCGTGCTCGCCCTCGCGGTGATGCCCGTATTCGAGGCCATGTTCAACCGCCTCACTTCCTTCCGTTTGCGCGAGCTCACGAGTTCCAACGCGCCCCTTCTCGATAAGCTGAAGCGCGAGGCGCCCGGCACCTTCAACCACTCGCTCATCGTCGCCCAGCTCGCCGAGAGCTGTTCGCTTGCCATCGGCGAGAACGCCGAACTCGCGCGTGCCGCGGCGTACTACCACGACGTGGGCAAGTTGAAGGCTCCCGACTGCTTCGCCGAAAACCAATCGGGGTACAACGTGCACGATGAGCTCACCCCCGAACTCTCGGCGGACATCATCCGTTCGCACGCCGTGGAGGGGTACGATCTCCTCATCAAGGCGCACCTGCCGCGCGTCATCGCCGACGTTGCGCGCGAGCACCACGGCACCCTTCCCATCAAATATTTCTACGACAAAGCGACGCGGCTCTCGGGCGAGGAGGCGGATATCAAGGACTTCTCCTACTACGGCCCCACGCCGCGCAGCAAAATTGCCGCCATCATTATGATCGCGGACGCCGCCGAGGCCACGACGCGCGCCATGAAGGACCGCGACCCCGAGCACGTCGAGCGCACCGTGCGCTCCATCATCGAGGAACGCATGGATCTCGGGCAGTTCGCCGATTGCAATATCACGATGAAGGAACTCACCACCATCAAGGAGACGCTCGTGGACGCGCTCTCGGGCGTGCACCATCACCGCGTGGAGTATCCCGCCATCCGCTTCAACCGCGAGAAGAAGGCGGTGGAGGACAAGGATGAGTAAGGTGACGCTCGACGCCGTGCGCTTCCCGCAGAAAAAATTGCTCGAGGGGGCGCTCTTCGAGGCCGTCGAAGCCGATGCGCCTCTTGTTCTCGAACTTCTCTTCGTCTCCGAAGCGGACATCCGCGCCCTCAACAGGGAGAAGCGGGGAGTGGACGCCGTGACCGACGTGCTCTCCTTCCCTGCGGCCGCCCTCAAAGCGGGGGAGCCCGTCCGCGCGGCGGAGCACCCCGACTGCGTGGAGCTCGGCAAGCGGACAAGGCGCATGTATTTAGGAAGCGTCGTCATCTGCAAGAAGCGCGCGAAGGAGCAGGCGGAGGAGTACGGACATTCCTTTGAGCGGGAGGTGTGCTACCTCGCCGTGCACGGATTTTTGCACTGCCTCGGGTACGACCATGAGACAGAGGAGGAGAGGCGCGTCATGCGGGCGCGCGAAGAGGAGATCATGCAGAAGATCGGATTGGGGAGAGAACAATGAGGAGCGGAACGGTCGCCGTCATCGGCAAGGCAAATGCGGGCAAATCGACGCTCGTCAACGTTTTGGTGGGGGAGAAGGTCGCCATCGTCTCGCCCAAACCGCAGACGACGCGCGACCGCATCATGGGCATTCTCACCCGCGGGGACGGGCAGATCGTATTTGTGGATACGCCGGGGCTCTACAAGAGCCGCAATGCGCTCACGGGCATCATGATGAAGACGACGGAGACGACCGCCAAGGACGTGGACGCCGTCTTGTTTGTGCACGACGGGCATGCGGGCGTCCATGACGATGACATCGCCCTCATGAAAAAGTACTTATCCCTCGGCGTGCCCATGCTCATCGCCTACACCAAGACGGACATCATGCCCAAGGAGAACATCCCCGCCGACTGCAAACTGCTCTTCGAGGCGGGCATCGAGGCGGACGTGTACCCCGTCTCGGCGCGGAAGGGGAGAAATATCGGAAAACTCGCCGACGCCGTGATGAGCTTGCTCCCCGAGGGCGAGCCGCTCTTTTCCGAAGACGTCGTCTCCGACCGCAGCGAGAAGTTCATGATTTCCGAGCTCATGCGCGAGAAAATTCTCTTGAAGTACGACAAGGAGATCCCGCACGGCGTCGCCGTCGTCGTCAACACCTTTGAAAAACAGGAGAATGGCGCGTATCATATCGACCTCGATATCGTGTGCGAGAAGAAGAACCACAAGGCCATCCTCATCGGCAAGCAGGGGCAGGCGCTCAAAGAGACGGCGTCGTTTGCCCGCAAGGACATGGAGAAATTTTTGGGCGCGAAGGTGTTCCTCACCGTGTACGTGAAGGTGAAGGAGGACTGGCGCGACAGAGAGGGGCTCATCCGCGAATTCGGCTACGACGGGGAATAATCGGGCGGCGGCTCCGCATACTGAAGGCGGAGGGACGCATGGCAAGGGACGAAAAATCGGCGCGCGAGATCGCGTGGAAGCTCTTCGAGAAGACGGGCAATTTCAGCTATTACATGCTGTATGAGAGATTGAAAGACAGGAATGGACGATAAGACGGACGCCCTCGTGCTCCGCACGGCGGACTACGGGGAAAACGACAAGATGCTCACGCTGCTTTCGGCGGAGCGCGGGAAAATTTCCGCGTGCGCAAAGGGCGTAAAAAAGGCGGGCGCCAAACTCTCGTTTGCCGCCCAGCCCTTTTGTTTTGCGGAGTATGTGTTCGCCGTCAAGGGCGGGCGCAACACCGTGACGGCGGCGAGCCTCTACGATGGGTTCTATGCCCTCCGCGAGGACGTGGGAAAATTTTACGCGGGCGCCGTCGTCTTGGAAGTGTGCGAAAAACTCGCCTGCGAGGGCGAGGAGAGCGGGGGGCTGCTCGTTGCCGCCGTGCGTGCGCTCGGCGAAATTGCGGAAGGGGACGCGGCGCGGGCGCTCGTGAAGTTCTTGCTCGCCGCCTTGGACGGCGCGGGCTACTGCGTGCGGGCGGAGGGATGCCCCGTGTGCGGGGAGTTTCCCGCGGGCAGGATGCGCTTCGACTTCGGAGAGGGGGCATTCACCTGCTACGGCTGTTCGGACGGCGCGCCCGCCAGCGAGGCGACCTTTTTCGCCATCCGCGAGGCGCAGGGCAGGGGCGAGGGGGACGGCGACGGCAGAAGGCGCGCACTTCGCCTCTTGAAGGCGTATTTTACCGAAAAGACGGAGGCGGCGCTCACGGCGCTCGATACCTTTTTGGATATGGGCGCGTGAGGGATTTTATACATTATATATAGGGGCGCCCGCGGCAAAGCCGCGGGCGCCCCTTCGGTATGAGGGGGAAAGATACACTACTTCGGCGCGTTGCGCCTACTGCGCGGCTACGCCGCTTGTGCCGCCCTTGGTCGAAAATAGTGCGGGCGGGGCGTGCCGCGCTTAGTAGACGAATAGTGCGCGCGGGACGCCGCGCGCCGCGCCCGATGGGCGCGGCGCAGGCTCGGTATGAGGGGAGGAGACACCCCCTCACCCGCTACGCGGGAGCTCCCCCTCAAGGGGGAGCCAAGGGGGGCGAAAGGGCGGGGAGAAAAATGCTTTCAGGCCATGAAAAATTTTTGCAAAACATATTGACAGGGCAAATAATTTGTTGTAAAATCAAAATGCTATTTGTATAGGTATCACTATGCAGTGGCAAAAATACTCTATATAGTAAGGGGGAAAAGTATGAGGAAACTCAAGACATTGCTGATCTTGATGTTTGCCGCAAGCCTTTCTTTGACCTTGTTCGCCTGCGGTGGCGGCAACAAGGACAAGGATAAGGATGGCTCCGGGACTCTTTACCGCTTGAGCGGTGATGAGGAAATCGTCCTCGACGATTCGACTGACCAAAATGCGTGGAATACGTATTTGCAGTCGTATCAATTCACAGGACAGACGGATGAGGGCGACAGGATAAAGATCAAGGGCAGCGATTGCGATGTAACGCACAATATCGATTTCGCAACACCCGATCGTTATGTCGCAACGTTCAAGCCGAAAGAAAACAACCCGGACGGCCTGACTCTCGATGTCAACGTCGTCATCACCCACACGTGGGTCGATGGGGACGAAGACGGGGTACAGGTCTGCTCGAAGGATGGCGCAAAGCTGACGACCAAAGATGAAGACGTCGTCATGCACTACGGCGGGTTCCACTACGGCACGGGCGACGGCCCGCTCGGTAGCGTACCCGAAATCGGCACCGTGCTTCCCAAGATCACACTCAATGCAGAAGAGGCGGAAGCGCTCGGGTTGAACGCCGAGGCCGGGAACGGTGCGGTATTCAACAACGACGCGGGCATCACGGGGAAGGATTCCTCCGGCCGCATCACGAACTTCGGCGTGGATGGCAGAAACGGCAAGACGGTTCCCACCATCACGGCGGGCGACCTCACGCCCGGCATGTCCATCACCATCGAGGGCTATGCCAAGACGGACGCCGGCTGGGATATGGATAACCCCACCGGGCCTTGGAACGTGAAGAACGGGAACTGGAATGCCCCTTCCTACGGCATTGCCGATCCCTATTCGACATTGAGCAGCACTAACAATGTAGGCGGCATCGACGTCGGCGCGGCGGTCATCGTCCGTTCGGAGGGCTGGGTTCTCTACAACGGCATCGGCGACGCGAACAGCGTCAACGTTCTCGGCGGTCTGCCCGCATTCGTTGAGGGCACCGGCGCATACGGCAAGGAGAGCGGCTCGACCGATACCGCCAACTACGGTTCGCACACCTCCGACAACGGCGAAAAGTGGCCGACGAATTTCGATCCCGCAAAGCGTCCCGCTTTCACCTCCGCGGATTGGAAGACCTGGTGGGTGTATTCCGAGGGGCAGGATCGTCACTCCCTCGATTCCTATGGGACCCAGCCGGCTGTCACGGATGACAATCCCGACACCCGTTCTACGTATGTGCCCGTCCGCGTGACGTGGACGTACCGCACCTACGGCGAGGGCGCAGGCAAAGTCGGCATCATCACGATCGAGTCCGAATATCTCGAAGAAGAGACGGTGCTCCGTTCGTACATCAAAGTTCCCGATCCGACGCGCGGCTCCTTCAGAACGATCATCCACGGCGACTACTCCAGCCTCATCATCACGAAGTCGTCGTATATCGAAGTGGAGACCGTCACCGATATGCGCATCTCGGATCAGGTGCAGGAAGGCGCACGCAAGGCATATCTTGCAGGCGAGCAGATCGACGCGGCCTCCGTGTTGAAGATGGAGATCAAATCCGAGCAGAACGAAGATTGGCACGACGGCGGCATTGCCGTGACCAACGACATGCTCTACTACTACAAGGGCGAGGGCACAACCTACGAGCAAGCGACGGCGGCCATTGACACCGCGGCCGATTGGGTAGCTGTCGAAGACAAGCCGCTCACCACGGACATGAAGTACTTCAAGGTCGTCCTTGTGCGCGGTCTCGATACCTTCTCGGCGATGGTTCCGGACAACATGCTGTCCATCGTGGAGAACAACGTTGCGGGCGCAGCCGGCGACGCGTATGCCGCAGGCCTCGACAGCCACGACCCGCTCGCTTCGTACACGCGTTCGATCGGCGGAAGCGGCGCAGAGACGTACGTCAGCCTCGCCATCGACAAGGCGGTCTTCCGCACCCTTCCCGACGGTACCTTCACCGCGCTGACGGATGAGACGGGTTACTACTTTGCGACCCTCCGTATCCTCGGCATCGCGGCGTTCAGCGGCATCGAAGGCGAGCAGCAGAAGGATGGCACGGTCGGTTCCGATAAGTATTACTACAAATATAAGACGGCCGAAAATGACGTGCTCCTTGCCATTGCCATCAAGCAGGATATGCTCGGCGAAGAGCTCCTCATCGACGGCGTGCAGACGACGCCCATCCACATCGCCTTCGGCGAGAACAGCGTCGGCTTCGAAGTGACCTCCGAGGCGCAGTACACGCCGTTCAAGCTCAACGTCGGCGGCGAAGTTACGATCACCTACAATGGCATCGGCAATGAGGACTATCAGATCTATGCCTACTACTACAATGCAGACGGCTCGGCACGCGAAATAGGCCGTGTATGGAATAGCGATATCCCCGACGTCGACGAAAGGAACGACCAAAAGGTCAGCGAAGAAAATCCCGTTGCGATCGGCGATGGCATTCAGATCATCGGTTACAATAAGGATGATGGTACCGGTGCGGTCACCATCACCTACAAGTTCCCGGCATTCAACTTCGAGACGTGGGCTTCGATCCCTTACATTCGGTTGGTGACGGATAGCAACAAGGCGGCGGAGGACTACATCGAATACGATTTCGCGTTCGACAACACCGCTGCAAACCACGCGGCGAACAACATCTACTTCTACGAGCAGAGCGGCAAGCTGTACTTCGTCAATCTGACGAAAGCCGCGGCGGGCAAAGATATCGACATTGCAACGGCTCTCGCGGAAGAGCAGGCTTGCACCGTCACGATCAACAACGGCGATACGGAAACCGCGAGATCTTGCGACCTTGCCTACATCTACAAGGGCGGCAACGTCGTGTTTGCGCGTGCATCCTACAACGACAATGAGGCGTACGGCATCAAGAACTTCGTGCTCGGCAAGGGCTATGGCGACTACGGCTTGGTCGTTATCACCTCCATCGATCCCGCGGCGCTCGGCTTTACGGGTGACTACGGCTTCCAGACCGGCGGAGACACCGGCTATTGGAAGTACGATGCCGATGCGCAGGGTGAAAAGTTCTCCCATGCGACGATCTCCGGCACACAGACCACGCTGGAAGAGGGCGACTGCTACACGAAGGGCATCGTTGCCACCGAAGTGAAAGATGGCGGCAGCACCGTGTTCCTCGGCAATTACAAGGAAGTCGGCGGCAAGCACATCGATGAGGATGGGGACAACGTCTGCGACCTTTGCGGCGGTTCCTATCACTCGAACAAAGCGCTTGCGAACGGCAGCTGGTTCCCGGCAGGCCACCTCAACGAAGTGTTGCAGGAGGGCGATATCATCGATATCACCGGCGTTTACAAGACCGGCAGCTCCTATGCAAACTCCATTTCCTCCTTCATTGAGGAGAATGGCGCGCAAGGCCGGGTGAGCGGCACCTATTGCTCGACCCTTGATGGTTACTATTATTGGCAGCCCACTTCGAATTGGCTGGGCACGGCCACCATTCCCTATGCCGATGTCGAAGGGTTCACGGAAGGCAGCAAGGCGATGGGCAACTCGCTCATTACCGAAGAGCATCCGTCGAACACGATCAACGGCTGGACGAATGCGCAGGGCGTTACGATCGATGAAACCAACTTCGGCGCCGCTATGGAAGGCGGTACATTCAGGTACACCGTAAGCTACATCGATGGCGTCATCACGACCCGCGTAAGGCTTTACGTCAAGGGCGTGGAAGTCAACGGAGAAGCCTTCTTCGACTTCGAGAACACGCTTCAAACCGCGACGAACGGCACCTACAACCTGTTCATGTTCTTCAAGCAGGGCGGCACGGCCGGCGAACTTGTAGATAATGAACTCATCTATGTGAGATCCACTGTCAACAAGTCTGTGATCAGCAGCGTCGCAGGCGCGGATGTCACGGTTCCCGATTCCGGAGCCGGGACGAAGCACAATGCTTCCACCGCTACGTTTGCGACGGACGGCTTCGATGAAGACGGCAACGCCAAGATCACGGTGACGGGTATGGCGAGCAAAGATACTGCGCACTACCTTGCGTTCAAGATCACCTTCTCGCAGGCGCTTGCAAGCACCACGGCGGCGACGCTCTTCCGGAAGGACGGCACGACCGCGTTTGCGGGCTACTACGCCGACTTCAACGATGATATGACGGAACTTTCCATCTACGTTCCCGTCGAGGCGACGACCGGTGGGTTCTACATCAAACTCACCAACGCCGAGGCTGCCACGTTGCAGAGCAACATCTATGTCGATCTCACCGCGCTCGCTGTTTCCGACGTCGGCGCAGTGCTAACCGATACCGCCCTTACGCTCGATGAAACCACGTTTACGATCCAGTACACGGGCATAGACGGAACGGAAGTGTTGACAATTGGCACGTGGAGCAAGGCGCTCAACGCGATCAGCACCTCTGCTCCCGAGGAGATCACGGGGACGAATCTCACGGTCAAGGCGAATGCGGAGGTCTCGGGCAATGCTATCACGCTCACCTTCACCAAGGCGGCGGCAGACCTTACAAAGGCCATCCCCTCCTATGAGATCAAGCTCATGAAAGACGGAGGTCTCGTTGCGTCCACGATGGTTGCACCCGCTACCAAGCCTGCATCCGGAGATCAGAGGATCGGTGAGTCTGTTTGGTATGCAAGGGCGAAGGACACGAAGCTCTACCTGTACGCGAACAATACGACGAACGTCGGTTCGCTTCCGTTCAACGTGAACGCGGGTCATGCGACCCTTGATGAAGCTCCCGAAATGCTCGGCGTTGCCGACCTTGCCTTCAAGGTCGAGGGCGGTGTTGTGAAGTTCAAGCAGTACAACGCGCTCAACGCCGCGATCACCACGGTGTACACCGATGCGACGACGTCGCTCACGGTGTTCATCATCGACCTCACCAAGCTCGGCGTCACGGCGGAAACATCTTACGGCTTCGCCATCGAGGAAGATGCGGAGGCGTGCGATGACGCGCTTTATATCGTGACGGAGGGCAGCATCACGAAGGGCAGCGGCATCGATCAGACGGATCCCGTTACGGTTCAAGCGCACACGAAGGAAAATAATCTGATTAAAGCACGCTGCGCACAAGGCGACGCACAGACTTCACCCTACTACGGCTATGTGACCGTGACAGGGCACACCTTCCCCGAAGAGGGCGGCGCGTGCTCCACGGAAGGCAACTGCGGCGTGACCGGTTGGACGAAATCGGGCGTTGTGGTCGGTAAAGCCGATAACTCCGTAGCTGTGACTTATGAAGATGGTGCCGAGAAGGCGTATAACCCCGCCGGCGCGAACAACTATAACGTAATCGTAAAGGGTCAAAAGATCGTTGCGACCGGCCACATGACCGCCGTTGCGACGCAGAATGACGCCGGCGTCGCCGCACTCCTCTTCGAGGATGCGAATTATGTCAACGATAAGTACTTCCGTATGGACGACTGGATCAACGGTACCGCTTGGAAGCCCGGCGACGCGAACAGCAAGACCTATACCGACGAGACTGCTCACTTCAACTTCAAGATCACGCGTACCGCACAGAGCGGGCTTAGCTACGAAGCGCGCAATGCAATCAAAGCGGATGCGATGCTCGTGCTCACGTGGGATTGGACGACCGATGCGAAGATCGTCATCAAGTATGAGGTCACCGATTTCAGCGGGAAGAGTTTCTGGGCACAGTTTGACGTAGAGGCTCCGGATGGCAAAGCGCTTGGCGACAAGTACTCCATCGGTATCATTCCCGTCAGCGGTTCGTTCACGGGCGAGATCGTTGCCACGGCGGAAGCGTCGAAGGTCGAGGCGGGCAGCTGCAACCCCGGCAGAGGCGTTGCGAAGACCGATCCCGACTACTCCGAGAATCAGAATCCGTCTGTCGAGAATCCTATCGTCATCGGTAAGGACGATATGAGCAACGGTTATCCCGGACTTACCCCCGTTTGGTACGGCAAGATCGAGAAGGGCAACCGCTACGTCTACTCCGGTACGCAGACGTCCAAGGCTGCTTTGGATGAAAGGGGCGATCCTCAAAACTATATGTCGCTGTTTGCCTATATCTTCAGCGGTCTCAATCCCGCCGGTCTCTTCCGGTTTGATAACTGGATTCTCGATGCGGGTAACGTGGGTGCGGGCGCTGATCTTTCCAAGGCGGAAGATTGGGCTACGATCGGCATAAATACGACGACAGATTGGAATACGATGTATAAGTCCTTGAACGGTACGTTCACCGTAACGTTCGATTGGACGGATCCCACCGTAATCAAGCTCACGATGTATTCCAAGGGTACGACGGAGGGCGAATGCACGGCGGTCTACACCATCCGCGCGGCGAGCGGGAAAGAACTGAAATCGTACTACAACATCGGCTTCGCGGCTGAATCCTCGCAAGCCAAGATCACGTCGTTTGTCAAGGACAGCGAGAAAGCTCCCGTTGTGCCGCCTGTGGTCTCCGATCAGCAGAACACTTTCACCGTCGGCGCAGAGAATTGCACGTTCGGATTTACGCACATCACCCCCACTTGGATCGGCAATCCCATCAAATCCGGTGAGACCATTACGATCACGGGTACGCTGAAATCCAAGGGCGAGCACGCATGGGAAGTCCCGATCGCTTATCTCATGAGCAGCAAGGAGAACAACAGCTCCTTCCGTACGGATGGCTTTAATAACCACGGCGATGAGTTTATGGCGGCGGAAAAAGTCAACGTAGTCGTAACCCCCGGTATTTCCGGTGCGGATTCCAACTATCAGGGTGACGGCGCAGCGAGCGGTGAAGTCAATACCGATTTCCTGAATGGGATTAAAGCGGGCGACGTAACGTTCACGCTCACCTATAATTGGACGAACGCAGAGCAGATTGTTATTACCGCGACGTTTGAAAAAGGCGGCATGACTACCGTTACCACAACGTTCACGATTACGGCAGTAGATGAGTTTGCCGAACAGTATTGGATCGGTCTCGGCGGCGAAAACATCTGGCTCCAGGTCAGCAGCGTTGTCAACTCGGGCAACTAACCAACCCCAATCTCACCTTGAGTGAGTGAACAGAAAAGACCCACGGGCAACCGTGGGTCTTTTTCTACGCCCCGCCCGCGCCGTCCTTCTCCTCATACCGAACCTGCGCCTTTCTGTCCCGCCCGCTCACCCCAAGCAGGGAGCCCCCACCCCCGCCCCTGCGGGGCACCCCCTCCCAAGAGGGGGCAAGGAAATGGGGTTTCATGGGGGGCAAGGAAATGGGGTTTCATGGGGGCGAGGAAAGGGCGGAACATAAAAAGCCCCCTCCCAAGAGGGGGCGAGTAGGCGGGGCTTCTGAAAGGGGCGGGGAGATGGGCAAAGCGTAAAAAGCCCCCTCCACGGGAGGGGGGTAGGGGGGTGGGGCAAAGGGCAGGTGAGCGGAGCCCCCAACATGTGCGCCTCCAAGTGGGAGACCCCACCCCTGCCCCTTGCGGGGCACCCCCTCCCAAGAGGGGGCAAGGAAATGGGGTTTCATGGGGGGCAAGGAAATGGGGTTTCATGGGGGCGAGGAAAGGGCGGAACATAAAAAGCCCCCCTCCTCGGGAGCCTTCCTTGAGGCTTTCGGGAAAGGCGACCATATGATATGTGGAGCCTTTCTCCGCAATGGGGGGGTACTGCGCCCTGCGGGCTTGTGTCGCCCTTTGACCGCATAATACGTGCGGGCGATAGGGGGGTGGGGAGCCTTAAATATCCAAATCCAAATGCCTTGCTATATCTTCGCAAACGCCGCGAAAATTGCGACTTATCTCATAGTTGCTATATCGTAAAACGGTAATGCCATGGCTCGCCAAGAACGCATCCCGTTCCCGATCTTTTTCCTGCGCTGTATCTTCGTAATGTTGCGAGCCGTCGAGTTCTATGGCCGTCTTTGCGCGGTCGCAGTAAAAATCAACAATATAATTCCCGATTACAAATTGCCGATGGACAGGGAGAGGCAAGCTTCTCAAAAACTCATACCAGAGTTTTCGCTCCTCTTTGGTCATTTTCTTTCGTAGCCCGCGCGCATAGGGCGTGAGCGAAGCATTGCTCGTGTGGTCTTTCATATCTTTATTATAATGTCGCGGGAAACGGCTGGCAAGCGTTTCCAACCATTTTGCAGAAGAGTTCTTTTGCGGAGAGCCCCACCCACCCCAAGCAGAGAACCCCACCCACC
>CANRFK010000030.1 GCA_947629875.1 uncultured Clostridia bacterium | reverse complement strand
GCGGTCGGCGTCATCGCGGCGCAGTCCATCGGCGAGCCCGGTACCCAGCTCACCATGCGTACCTTCCATACGGGCGGCATCGCGGCAACGGGCGACATCACGCAAGGTCTTCCCCGCGTCGAGGAACTCTTCGAGGCGAGAAAGCCCAAGGGCGTTGCCACCATCTGCGAGTTTGCGGGCACGGTCACGGTGGACGATACCGACAACTTGAAGCACGTCTTCGTCACCGACGACGGCACGGGCGAACGGCTGAAAGACTACGAACTGCCCTTCAACGCCGAACTGCTCGTAAAGACGGGCGACAAGGTGGTGCCCGGGACGCAGCTCAACGCAGGCTCCGTCAACCCGCAGGATATCATCCGCGTCGAGGGCATGAAGGGCGTGCAGGACTACATTCTCGAACAGGTGCAGTCGGTGTACCGCTCGCAGGGCGTCGATATCAACGATAAGCACATCGAGATCATCGTGCGGCAGATGCTCCGCAAGGTGCGCGTGGAGAACGCGGGCACGACGGATATGCTCCCCGGCCAGCTCGTGGATATGTTCACCTTCGAGGATCAGAACGAGAAGACCATCATGGCGGGCGGCGTTCCCGCAACGGCAAAGCGCGTGCTCCTCGGCATCACCAAGGCCGCCTTGGCTACGGATAGCTTCCTCTCCGCGGCCTCCTTCCAGGAGACCTCGAGGGTCTTGACCGAGGCCGCCATCCAGACCAAGAGGGACCCTCTCATCGGTCTCAAAGAGAACGTCATCATCGGCAAACTCATCCCTGCCGGCACGGGCGTGAAGGACTACAAGAACGTCTCCGTGCAGACCACGGTTGGCTTCCGCGATCCCATCGTGGAGGAGACCGCCGCCGCAAAGGAATAAGAAAATGTTGAAAGAGCCGCGCCTTCGGGCGCGGCTTTTTTGTAAGCGCGCCTCTTCTTATAAGCGGCGCATCTCTTTGTCGCGCTTGCGTTTTCCCTTGGTCATTTACCTCTTAGTAAACTCCCGTCGGGAAATCCGCGCGCTCCTCGACCTGCTTGCTTCTAAAAAGAGGCGTCATGGCTCCTCATTTTTTGGGGCTTCCCCGCAAAAAAATTTTTCAAAAAAATTTTCACTTCCGCCAACAAAACGGGCGGGAACGGTTGTTATATAAGTGAAAAGAAAAAATCGGGAGGAAACTAACATGATGAAAAGAATTTGTATTTTGGCGGCGGCGCTTGCGGCAACGGCTTCTTTGGCGCTCGTCGGCTGCGGCGACAACAAGTCGGGTTCCGCGCACCACGAAGAGACGCAGACGGGCACCTACCGCGGCATTGAAAGCACGGAGTCCATCTTCGGGATCTCCGCAGTCACCACGGCGAAATTGCTCGCCGTAACCGAGGCGCCCGCGGCGGCTTCGAGCACGGAGAGCCTCGCCTTTACGGCGGAGGGCACGCAGGACGCCGTGGACAAGGTGGAGAGGGAGGCGGAGGACTTCAACAAGTACTTCAACATCCTCGATACCTTCCTCGACAGGGGCGCGACGACCACCGTCGTGGAGAGCAACCCCTCGAAGGACGAAGCGCTCGCAGGCTATGCGTTCAAGCTCACCATCACGGGCAGGGACGCGGCGGGCAATGCCGTGCCGCACAAGATGTACTACTCCGAGACGAAGGGGGAGACCAACACGACCAACCGCCTCGACGGCGACGAGACGGTGACCACCTCTTCCACCGTGTACACCCTCGAAGGCGTCGTGGAGTTGGGCGCCGACGAGGCGGGCACGCCCGTGTATTCCTACATGCGGGGGACGAGGACGGAGCAGACCGTCACCGAGACCGAGGGCAGAGAGACGGAGACCGAGCAAATATCAACGCTCTCCCTGCGGGCGTCGGCAACCGCCGGGGATACCCAAAATTATGTGGAACTCACCCATACGCAGACCTCCGAGCAGGAGGGAGCCGAAGCGGAGACGGAGGCCGTTTACACCTACAGGACCTATGTCGCGGGACAGCTCGCCGAAGCCACTTCCGTGGAGTTCGAGACGGAGACCGAGCACGGCGAAGAGGAGACGGAGTACACCGTGCGCTTCCTCTCGGGCGCGTCGCGCGGGGTCTATGAGATCGAGCGCGAAGTGGAAAACGGCAGAACGGAGATCGCCGTCAGGTATTCCATCGACGGCGCGACGGGCAGGTTCGTCATCATAAAGAATGCGGACGGCACCTATCTCTATAAATTCTCCGGCAATTCCTCGGAAACTTTCCGTGATTTTGACGATTGATGATTGACACTTTTCCGCCAAAGTGGTACCATTTGTAGCGTACTTACGGAGGCGGAAGGGTGACACCCGACGAACATCTGAAAAAACTCGCAATGGGGGACGATTCTGACTTTGACGGGTTCTACCTTGCGACGAAAAAGACGGTCTACCATATCGCCCTCGGCGTGCTGCGGGAACGCTCCCTCGCCGAGGATGCGATGCAGTCTGCGTACATGAAGATCGTTGCCAATGCGGAAAAGTACCGCGCGGGCACCAATGCGATGGCGTGGATCGGGCGGATCGCCCGCAACGAGGCGCTCAACCTCAGGAAGAAGCGGGCGCGGGAGATCCCCGTGGACGAGGCGGAAAACGCCGCGCTCTTCGGCGCCGCCCGCCCGCAGGACTACGGGCTCCTCACCGACGTCGCCCGCAGGACGCTCTCCGAGGGGGAGTTTACCGTGCTCATGCTCGCCGCGGCGGACGGCTACAAGAGGCGGGAGATCGCCGCAATGCTCGGCATCCCGCTCGCCACCGTGACATGGCGCTATCACCGCGCGCTCGCCAAGATGCGCGCCGCGCTGGAAGGAGGGGAGGAATGAACGACCGCGAACTTTTTGAGCGGCTCCGCAGGGAAGCGGACGAACACACGCCCGATGTAAAAGTCGATGTGCGCGCCGCCCGCGTTCAGCCGCCCCAAGGCGAAGTTGTCGCCGCGGCGCGTAGCAGAAAGGCCGCGCTCATCTCTGTTTTATCGGCGCTCCTCGGCATCATTCTCCTGCTCGCCATTCTGCTCCCCGTGCTGCTCGGCGGCGGGGGCGGCGGAAAGTACGGCACGCTCGTCATCAGCATCAATCCTTCGGCGGAGTTCACCATCGAGGACGGGAAGGTGACACGAACCCGCGCCCTCAACCGCGACGCCGCCATCCTGCTCGAGGGGAACACGTGGGACGGCCTGACGGCGGAGGACGCCTGCCTCACCTTTGCGCAGCTTGCCGAAAAGCGCAACCTCATCGGCGCGGACGGCGTGCGCATCCATGCGAGCGGAAAGGACGGAAATTCCATCGCGGCAAGCGTCCACGGTGCGCTCGATGCGCTCTTCGCGGTGGGCGATCTCGACGAAGCCGCCCTTGCGAGCCTCCTCGGAAGCTACGACGAGGAGGAGATGGAGCGGTTCGAGGCGTACGTCACCCACTCCTACTCGGCGAAAAAGACGGAATATCTCGAGCGGGCGAAGGCGCTGCTTACGACCTACCGCGCCGACCTTCTCGCACTTGACCTTGCTGACCGCGCGGCCGCGGAGGCGTTTAACACAAAATATCTGCTCCTCGGCGAGGACTTCCTCATCGAATTCGATGACGACGACGAGGACGAAATTTTGGAGGATCTTCTTGAGGAGTACGAGGAGATCTCCGCGCTCCTCGCGCGTGACCCCGACGAGGCCTTTGAAGAGCTGTTTGAGGGCTTTTTGGAGCTCATGGAAGAGGATTACGACGATTGAGGGGAGAAATTTTCGGAAAATTTGCGGAAAACGCTTGACATAACAAGTGGTATTTGATACAATAACAATCGTTATATAACGGTTGTTATTTTTTATGGAGGGTAAATATGCCGAAGCAAGCGAAGGTAGGAAGGGAGGATATCCTGAACGCCGCGGCGGAGATCATTCGGCGGGAGGGCGAAAAGAAGGTGAACGCGCGGTCGATCGCAAGGGAGCTGGGGTGCTCCACGCAGCCCGTGTATTCGCTCTTCCGCAACATGGAGGAGCTCAAACATGCGCTCGGCGAGGAGGCCAAGCGGCGGTACCGCGCCCACATCGACGGGTACCTTGCAAAGGGCGGCCCCAGCCGGTACCAATCGTACGGCATGGGGTTTGTGCGGTTTGCGCGCGACGAGAAGGGGCTGTTCCGCTTTCTCTTCCTCGGCGGCCATACAAACGGCGACCCCTTCTTCGAGGATATCGTGCGCGAGATGGTAACGCTCTACCGCATGCCCGAGGAGACGGCGCGCAATCTCCATGCCGATATGTCCGTCTTTTCCTTCGGGCTCGCCGTGCTCGTAAACGGCAATAGCGATGCGCTCACCGAGGAGGATATTTCCGACGCCTTCGCCCGCGAGTTCTTCGCGCTGTACGGGCTGTATTTCCCCGGGAGGGAACGCTTTTGGGAGAAAACAGAGTAGGAGGGGACATCCTACCGCGGATAGAGACGTCGGGACACGTAGGCAGAAAGAAGGACGCGGGAAAAGATACACTTGCTTTCGCAGTGCAGGCGGGGCGGAATGACGCATTGACGGAATGACGCAGATGAGAACAGTAGACGGAGCGTGAAAACGACAAGGGGAAACGATGCGGAATTTTGGAATGAGTATGTTGTGGTTTTGGGTGTGTTATGTTTGCGTAACATGCGTGGGTATTGCGCACTGCGTGTTCAATATCAAGGTGTTGCACATGAAGCCGATGGACGGCCATTCGATGGGCGAGGGCTATGAGGCGACCAAGCCGTGGCATCCGCTCTATAACATCGTGCTGTTTCCGCTCTTTGGTTGGCTCTATATGCGAGGGCTTACTGTGCCGACTGCGGCGGAAGCATTGATTACGGGCGCCGTATGGGCGGGAATCTGCATTGTGTTCGACCTCGTAGGCTGGGTTTTGATCCCGCACCCGTGGCGGCTCACCTTTCGGCAGTTTTATATAGAATATCAACCCCATATCACGTTAATTTATCTCATTATCTTTCTCTCGCCCCTTGTTGGGTTCGGATTTGCGATGCTGTAAGGAGTTTCTATGAATGCGATCGAAATCGAACATCTGAAAAAATATTACGGCGAAGTGAAGGCCGTAGACGATGTCTCTTTCACCGTGGAGGAAGGGCAGTTCTTCGCCTTCCTCGGGGTGAACGGCGCGGGCAAGAGCACCACCATCTCCGTGCTGTGCGGCAGGCTCCCGCGCGACGGGGGCGAGGTGAAGATCGCGGGGCTGGATATCGACGGGCGCCTCGGCGAGGTGAAACAAAGCCTCGGCGTGGTGTTTCAGGAGTGCGTTTTGGATAGGGCGCTCTCCGTGCGCGATAACCTCAAATACCGCGCCGCGCTGTACGGCATCGTGGGGGCGAAATTCGACGAAAAGCTGCAAACGTTGTGCGATTTGTTCGATTTGGGCGGCTTTTTGAAGAGGCCGGTGGGGAAGCTCTCGGGCGGGCAACGGCGGCGCGTGGATATCGCGCGCGCCCTCGTTCACGACCCCAAAATTCTCATATTGGACGAGCCGACGACGGGGCTCGACCCGCAGACGAGGCGACAGGTGTGGGACGCGGTGCACGCCCTGCGCAAAGAGCGGGGGCTCACCGTATTCCTCACGACGCACTACATGGAGGAGGCGGCGGACGCCGACCGCGTCGTCATTCTCGACGGCGGAAAGGTGCTCGCCGAGGGGACGCCGCTCGAACTCAAAAATGCGTACACGGGCGACTTCATCACCCTCTACGGGACGAGCGAAGAGGAAGTGCAAAACGCGGGGCTCAAATACGAAAAAGTGGGGAATGGGGTGCGGATTTCCGTAAAGAACACCGCCGAAGCGACGGCGCTCATCCTGAAATATCCAGCCCTCTTCACCGATTACGAGGTGACGAAGGGCGGCATGGACGACGTGTTCCTCGCCGTGACGGGGAAGATCGGGGAGACGGTATGACGACGCTCAAATATTTGGTTGCACGCAACTGCAAGCTATTTTTCAAGGACAAGGGGGTGCTCTTGCCTTCCCTGCTCGCGCCCCTCATTCTGCTCTTCCTCTTCATCGCCTTTTTGGGGAACGTGTACCGCGACAGCATCCGCTCGGTCGTCGGAGAGGGCGGGTTTTCGCTCTCGGGCAGGCTCGTGGAGAGCATCGCAAGCGGGTGGCTCGTCTCCTCTCTTCTCGCCGTGTGCGCGGTGACCATCGCCTTCACCGCCAACCTCATCATGGTGCAGGACAAGGTGACGGGCGCCGTCAACGATTTGTATGTGACCCCCGTAAAGCGCCAAACACTGTCGGTTTCGTACTTTGTTTCCACCTATCTGGTGACGGCGTGCGTGTGTTTTATTGCGCTCGGCGCGGGGTTTGTCTATATGGCCGTCGCGGGGTGGCACCTCACGGCGGGGGACGTGTTTTTGACCATTGCGGACGTGCTGCTTCTCGTGCTGTTCGGGACGGGGCTCTCCTCCATCGTGTGCCGCTTTTTGAAGTCGCAGGGCGGAATTGCCGCCGTGCAGGCGACCGTCTCCTCGGCGTACGGATTTCTGTGCGGCGCGTACATGCCCCTCGCAAACATGGCGGCGTGGCTTCGGGGCATCGTGATGTGCCTGCCGGGGACGTACGGCACGGGGCTTTTACACGAGCACCTGATGGGCGGCGCCATCGAGGCGGTGACGGGCGAGGGCGTGCCCCCGCAGTTCGTGACGGCCTTGAAGGAGGGGTTCGATTGCTCGCTCGACTTCTTCGGACATGGTGTGCCCGCGTGGGCTTGCTATTTGGTGCTCGGTGCGGCCGCCGCGCTGCTCGTGGGGATATTCATCCTGCTGTGCACGGTGAAGAAGAAGCGCCGCAGAGATTGAGAAAAACGGTTGAAATTGGTTTGAAGTTGCCGCCCGCGCCAAAAGCGCGGGCGGCTGTCATGTATGCGGGGATGATGTCCCAACGGAACGAACGGATGGGGGCATATAATTACCCCACCTCCGTCCCCTAACGGGGACAGCTCCTTCCGCGGAGGCGCCTCTCCGCCCCGCACGTCCTCATACACTCGTTTTCCGCCCGCCGCACAAAGTGCGGCGGGCGGAAAACGAGTGTATCTTTTCCCCGAAAAATTTTTTTCAAAAAGTCTGTCATACACGCCCGTATTTTCACGCATCGCATGCTACAATAAAATCGGAGAAAGCGAGGGGCGGGACAAATGTCGGAGAATGAAAGAGGTGGAGCAAACATCGGAAAAAGTGAGAGGGAGGGCGAGCGAAAAAGCGGCGGCGGCGAAAAAAATTATCCCTCCCCCCGCGCGCGCAGTTCCCCCCCTAGGGGGGGGAACTGCGCGCGCGGGGGGAGGGATAAAAGGGAAAACAAAATCGTGGGGAGAGAGACAAAAGGCGCGGCGGGAGCGCATCCTGTCTTTCAAACGCAATCGCCGTATGTTCGCACCGCCCTTATGAAATTTTGGGCTCCCAAAAAATCTTTGCTACGCAAATCTTTTTTGGGAAGAGAAGGCGCGGGCGTGAAAGCAAAGCGTTTGCCGTAGGTGAACGCTTGCGAAGTTCGCCCTGCGCCGACGAGCAAAAAGAATTCGAGCAAAAACGCGAAAATTTTTTTGAAAAAAACTGTCTCAATCCCGAAAAAATATGCTATGATACGGGTTGGGACGGAGGAACGGCGCATCGCAGCGGAAAGGGGCAAGTTCACCGCAAAAAGGGCGGAAGTCCCAAAATATGCGATGATGCGGCAGACGGAGGAAAGCGTGGGCATCACGGAAAAGGGCAAAACGGGCGTCCGGGAACGGCTGAACCCCAAAAAGAATGCGGACAAGGCGTGGTATCTCTCCCTGCTCGACGAGGGGGAGCAGATCTCCTATGAAGAAGAACACCTCGACGCCGTTCTCAAAATGCTCAAATCCTTCTACATTCTCCGCTTCCGCAAGAAGATCGCCTCTCTCGAGGAGGAGATCGCCTCCATCCGCGCGCAGGATAGGTACAGTGCGGACGATTACAGAGCCATTCTCGAAAAGAACGCTTTGATCGCCGCCGAGAACAAAAAACTCAACGCCTACAAGTGCTTCTTCACCGAGCCCTACTTCGCCCGCATGGACGTCGTGGACAGCAAAGAGGGCTACAACAGCTACTACATCGGCAAAAAGGGGGATGTGCACCTCGAGATCGTCGACTGGCGCGCCCCGCTCGCCGTTCGCTACTACCAGAAGAGCCGCGTGCAGTTCTCCATCAATGAATACGACTACCGCACCGTTTTGCGGCGGGCGCTCTCCGTGAAGAACGGCAAGCTCCTCGAATACCGCAACGAGTATCTCTCCGTGCGCGACGTGCTGACCCCCGAGGAGATCGCGGGGCGGGACGAGGAAATTCTATTCGATCCCTACCTCCGCAGTATCATCAAGAGCCGCAAGGACGACGTGCACGTCCGCGACATCATCCAGACCATTCAGGAGCAGCAGTTTGAGATCATCACCCGCCCCGAGCGGGAAAGTTTCGTCCTCCAAGGGTGCGCGGGCAGCGGCAAGACGATGATCCTCTTGCACCGTTTGAGCTACCTCATGTACAACAACGAGGCGCTCCGGCCGCGCGACGTGCTCGTCATCACCCCGTCGGACAGTTTCAACGCCTTTATCGACGAACTCGCGCAGGTGCTCGAACTGCAACGCGTCAAGACCATCACGCTGAAAAATTATTTCTTCCAGACGCTCCTTTCCGAGGGCATCGACTTAAATGCCAAGATGGGGTCGGAAAAAGAGCCCGAGGAGTACCTTTCTTACCTCTATTCGTCCCGCTTCACCGAGGACACAAAGAAGCGGGTGAAGAAGATCTACGGCGACATCTACGGGCTGTTTGCGGGGGAGGAGTGCCGCGAAGTTGCCGAGCGCGTGCTCAAAGACTGCCACCGCCGCCAGACGCTGTACACCCGCGTGAAGAACGCCTCCGTGCGCGTGCGGCGCGCCGTTCTCGGCGAGATGAAGGACGACAAGGAGGGCGGGTTCTACTTCACCAAGCCCTTCCGCATGCTGATGAGCGCGTTCGTGGGCGTGGAGGACTTCCTCGGCTACGTGCTCGCGGGCAAGTTGCGCACGCCCGACCGGCTCTTCCGCGAATTTCTCGATTTCTACCGCTCGGCGAAGTACATCGCGGGGGGCGCGGACAAGATTTTCGCCCGCGCGCGGGAGGATCTTGCGGCGCTTTCCGACCTCGTGGAGAGGGAAATTCTCGATCTCAAACGGTACCGCCAGCGCAAGGGGAACACCGAAGTCTACACCTACGCCGAGCGCATCGCGCGCAGGGAGGAGCTCATCGGCGAGACGGAGAAGATCTCGGGCGTCGTCGCACAGATGGCGGAGGGCGTCGACCTCTTCCGCGAATTTTTCGCCGTCATGCGGCTGACGGGACACTGCGCCGAACTCGGAAAATGCAAGAACGCTGTCGATATTGCGCGGTGGCTGTACCGCGAGACGGTCAAGCGCGCCAAGCGCAGGTTCGATATGAAGGGCATCTATCCTTCGGACGGGTACGCCCTCTCCTACGTGCTCGCTACGGCGGGCAGGCAGCTGACGCCCCGCTACGGGCTCGTGTTCGTGGACGAGGGGCAGGACATCTCGGAGGGGGAGTACGAACTTCTGCGCACCATCCACGGCGACGCGGCGTTCAACGTGTTCGGCGACCTCAAACAGAACATCACCCCGTGGCGCGGCGTAAAAAATTGGGCATGTATTGCGGAAAATGTGTACACCCTCAACCAAAACTACCGCAACACCAACGAAATCGTGGACTTTGTGGCGAAGATCCCCGACGTGGAGATGAAGTCCATCGGCCTCCACGGGGAAGAAGTGAAAGGGGTGAAGATGCGGGGCTTGGGTTCGTGGCTGAAGGGCGGCGCGGGGCTCAAGGCCGTCATCGCGCGGGAGGAGTACCTGCCCCTCTTTGCGAAGCGCGGCTTCAAGATGCTCGCCTCGGACGGCAAGATCTCCAAGACCAAGATCAACGTGATGAGCGTATACGAGAGCAAGGGGTTGGAGTTTTCCTCCGTCGCCGTCTACGACAGGGACATGACGGAGAACGAAAAATATATCGCCTATACCCGCGCGCTCGGCAGACTTGCGCTGATAGAGGACTGAATGAAGGATATCTTTTTTCTCGATATGGATGCGACGCTGCTCGATTTTGCGCGTGCGGAGCGGGTGAATTTCTTCCGCGCGCTCGGCGCTTGCGGCGTATCGGCGGATGAGGGCACGTACGCGCGCTACCACGAGATCAACGACGGGCTGTGGAAGCTCCTCGAGAAGGGCGGCATCACGCGGGCGGAACTCACGGTGCGGCGGTTTTCCCTCCTCTTTGAGGAGATGGGGCTCGCGGACGGCGCGGAGGACGCCGCGCGGGAGTACTGCGAGGGGTTCCCCGAGATCTGCTATCCCTTTGAGGGGGCGGCGGAATTTTTGAAGAAACTCGCCGCGCGCGGGCGGGTGTACATCGTGACCAACGGCGGGGCGCGCATCCAACGGCGGCACATCGAACTTGCGGGCTTTGCGCCCTATTTGAGCGGCGTGTTCATCTCCGAGGAGGTGGGCGCGGACAAGCCATCGTTTATGTACGTGGGCTATGTGGAGGCGCACACGGCGGGGTTTGCACGGGAGCGCGCCGTATTGCTCGGCGACAGCCTGACCTCGGACATGGTATGCGCCGAGCGCATGGGCGTGGACTTCGTCCTGTTCTCGCCGGGGGGCATGTCCGAGGGGTACACGGGGAAGGTTGCAAGAAATTACGAGGAGGCATTGTCGCTGATGCGGTGAGCGGCGAAGAATTTTTTATTGTAGACGACGGAGGGGTGCGTTGGCGCGAGTTCCTCCGTTTTTTTGTGACAGGCGAACGCCTCTTCTCTCTCGCCCAGCGCCCAGTGGCAGACGACGAGCCCGAGGAGGGGAACGAGGTCGCGGCAGGCGGGGAGCTCAAAGTCGCCCTCGTCGGCGTGGCTTTCGCAGAGCATGGCGGCGCGGTACCAAAAAATCGCCTCGCGCGGGCGGGCGAGGGCTTCAAGCCGCGCGGCGATCTCGCAGAGAACAGATGCGCGGGGCGCGCCGTATTCCAAACTGCGGAAGAGGGGAGGGAGCGAAGTTTTTGCACCCCGTGTGCGCAAAAGGCACAATGAGAGCGTCTTGCACGCCTCGATTTGGTTGACATACCACCCGCCGCCCTCCAAGAAGCGGGTGAGCACGACCTCCGCTTCGGCGTATTCGCCGCCGTCGCACAGCTCCCGCCCGTAGTAGAAGAGATCGCGCCCTGTGAGGGGCTCTTCCTCCGCCCACTTGCGGTAGATTTGAAGATTGCGCGCCGTGTGGAGGGCTTCGCCGCAGTGCTGCACGCGGAGACCGAAGCGCACAATGTTCCCGCGCACGGCGATGCACTCGTGCACCCTTCCCTGCCAAGTAAAATTTGCCGCGCGGCGCAGAAACCGTTCACGGGAAAAGACGGCGCCGCCCACCTCGTAGGGGCACAAAACGGCGTCGGGCTCTTCCTCCAAAAGGGCGCGGAGGGCGGGGAATTTTTCGCGCTCGGAGGGGGGAATGACGTCGTCGGCGTCCAGCCAGTGGAGATAGTCGCCCGAGGCGAGCGAAAAGGCGTAGTTGCGGGCGGCGGCAAAATCGTCCGTCCACACAAAGGAGTGCACGGAGCCGTATTGCGCGGCGATGTTCGGCGTGCCGTCGTCGGAGCCCGTATCCACAATAATGACTTCGTCGGCAAGGCCGCGCACGCTTTCAAGGCAGCGCGCGAGCGTCTTTTCTTCGTTTTTTACGATCATGCAGAGGGAAATTTTCATAAACCGTCACCGAATGTTTCTTCATCAAGATATGATGGTATAGGGGCGGTTTGTTCACCGCCCGAAGAGCGCGCCGCAAGGCGCGTTTCCAAGGAGGAAATAGGATGATTTACAGACGTTGTAACGGTTGCGGCGATCCCTGCGGGAACTTCTGCGGCAATCCGTGCGGAAACTATATGAACGGGTGCGGCTATATCATACGTGGCGCGACGGGCGCAACGGGCCCCCAAGGTCCCCAAGGCCCGCAGGGCCCCGCCACCATCACGGTGGGGCAGACCGTGACGGGCGAGCCCGGTACGGCGGCCTCCGTCGTCTCGACGGGCGGCGAAAATGCCGTGCTCACCTTCACCATCCCGCGTGGCGCAACAGGCGCAACGGGCGCGACGGGTGCGGTAGGCGCAACAGGCCCCGCAGGCGCAACAGGCGCGACAGGTGCGACAGGCGCGACAGGCCCCGCAGGTGCAACAGAACAAGTGCTTTAAGGGAAAGACCGAAAGTCAAAAGCGGGAAGTTATGGCGAAACAGTCTGTGAAGCAATCTTCACGGACTTTCTTTTTTGTGATATTATTAGCCGAACCGACGTAACTCCAAGGCGTTTGAAATATTTATCGGGCATGTAAGTTTAGTCCTTGCATTTCTTCTTAAAATATGCTATAATGTAACCATTCTCATAAGGGGCGTATGGATATGGAAAACGCTTATACCGAGTACAAAAGAGAATTGACGGACGGCTTGGAGAAGGAAGTCGTCGCTTTTTTGAATACACTTGGTGGAGATATTTTAATCGGCGTAGAGGACAACGGTGAGGTCGTGGGGATTGATGACCCGGACGAAATTAGCTTAAAAGTGGCAGACCGTTTGAAAAACAATATCAGTCCGTCCGTTATTGGGCTTTTCCAAATCGATATTTTGGGTGAGCAGAAGAAATACATCAAGATTTCCGTTGCGGGTGGCTTAGAGAAACCCTACTATATCAAAAAATACGGCATGAGCCCCAAAGGTTGCTTCCTGCGCATTGGAACACAGAGTGCACCGATGGAGCAAGCGCAGATCGAAACCTTATTTTCGCACAGAGTCAACCGTACTTTGAGTACAATCATATCCCCTCGGCAAGATTTAACGTTTACACAACTTCGTATCTTTTATGAAGAAAACGGCTTTGATACGAGCGGAGATCATTTCTTCCGAAACTTGGGGATGTACACTTCCGACGGCAGTTTCAA
>CANRFK010000029.1 GCA_947629875.1 uncultured Clostridia bacterium | reverse complement strand
GCGCCCCGCGGCATCCCGCAGATCGAAGTCACCTTCGACGTCGACGCCAACGGCATCGTGCACGTCGAGGCCAAGGATCTGGGCACGGGCAAGTCGACGGATATCACCATCACCTCCTCGACCAACCTCTCCGAGGACGAGATCAACAAGGCCGTCAAGGACGCCGAGCAGTACGCCGAAGAGGACAAAAAGCGCAAACAGAAGGTGGAAGCGCGGAACAAACTCGACGGGCTCATCTTCTCCGTCGAACAGACCATCAAGGACAGCGAGGGGAAACTCTCCGACGAGGATAAGGGGACGTTGCAGGCGGCCGTCGACGAGGCCAAGAAGGATCTCGAGGCCGATGACGAGGAGAAGTACAACGCGGCATTTGAGGAGCTCTCCAAGAAGATCCAGCCCGTCATCGCCAAACTCTATCAGCAGGGCGCGGCGCAGGGGGCTCCCGGTGCGAACCCCGAAGGCGGCGCGCAGGGCGGCGACGAGGAGTTCCACCAGTAAATAATTTGTCCGCTGAAATTTGAAAGGATAAGAAAAGAGGATCGCGGTTCGCTATCCTCTTTCGACGTGAAAAAGGGTTCTTATGGCAGAGAAAAAGAATTATTACGAAGTGCTCGGCGTTCCGAAGAATGCGACCGAGGAGGAGATCAAGGCGGCGTATAAGAAGCTCGTCAAGCAATATCACCCCGACCTCCACCCCAATGACAAACTCGCCGCCGAGAAATTCAAGGAGATCAACGAGGCCAACGAAGTGCTCTCCGATAAGCAGAAGCGCGCCGCGTACGACTACGAACAGGAGCACCCCGGCATGGGGGGCATGGGCGGTATGGGCGGTTTCGGCGGCGGCTTCGGCGGGTTCGAGGACATCTTCGGCTCCATCTTCCAAGGGTTCGGCGGAGGTGCCTCCATGCAGCGCGACACATCTGGCGAGGACATTCAACTCGAGATGCGGCTCTCCTTCATGGATGCCGCCAAGGGGTGCACGAAGGACATCACCTACTCCCGCAACGAGCCCTGCCCCGCCTGCAAGGGGACGGGCGCAAAGGACGGCACCGCCTTCCGCTCCTGCCAAAAATGCGGCGGCAAGGGGCAGGTGCGCTTTACGCAGGAGACGATGTTCGGAAGAACCATTCGCGTGGGGGCGTGTCCCGACTGCGGCGGCAGGGGGAAGATCATCACCGAGAAGTGCCCCGACTGCAAGGGTAGGGGGTACATCCGCCGCGAGACCAAAGTGACGCTGAATATCCCCGCGGGCGCGGATACCAATTCGTACATCCGCAAGCGCGGCTTCGGACAGGCGAGCACCGAGGGCGGCGAGGCGGGCGACCTCATCGTGGTGTTCCGCGTCGAACCGCACAAAATTTTCCAGCGCAAAAATTACGACCTGTATGTCGATTTGCCCGTGCCCTTCTTGACGGCGACGCTCGGCGGCACGGTGAAAGTTCCCGACCTCGACGACGCCTTCGACTACAATATCCCCGAGGGGACGCAGTCGGGCACGACGTTCACGGTGCGCGGCAAGGGCATCAAGACGAGGAGCGGCACGGGGAATCTGTACCTGCGCGTCTTTGTGGAAGTGCCCGAAAAACTCACTCGCGAACAGCGGGCGGCACTCGAAAGCGCGCGCGGGGCGTTTGATTTGAAGCAGTACGAAAAGGCAAAGCGCTATGCGGATAACCTCTCCGCGCTGTACGGGAAAG
Organism: uncultured Clostridia bacterium; assembly: GCA_947629875.1. Classification (GTDB taxonomy): domain Bacteria; phylum Bacillota; class Clostridia; order Christensenellales; family Borkfalkiaceae; genus Gallimonas. The sequence continues at coordinate 11,395 of CANRFK010000029.1, read as the reverse complement.
AGGCGTATAAGAAGTAAATTGAAGATTGGGTTGCGCCCCGTCTGCTTTGGCAGACGGGGCGTGGGTTATATTGAATTTTTCAATATCCGTACTGTTCACGCAGTGCTTTTTCAGCGGCCGCGCAGTTGCGGATCTCTTTTTTAGGCACACACTTCCCGAATAAATATAAAACAGACTTTCGCTTGGACTTCACTTCGAACAGAATATAGCCGAGTTTTTCCATCATATCGCAGTAGGTCGCATAGGGATGGTCGACAAAATATTCATAGAGAAGAACGCACGGGGAAAGGTTTGTTTTTTCCCGCAACAACAATTGAATTAAGGCATAGACCGCCTTCCCCGTTGTCCGCTCGAATTGCGGCATGGGAGCGATAACCAAATTTTCAACTAGTACAAGCGGTAAGCCCCGAGTGGGAAAAAGTGCGCAATTGAAAAATGTGGTAAGTCGGTTGATTTTGTAATTGATGCCGAAACGAATGAATCTTTTCATACCCTCTATCATAGAGGCACGGTGTGCCTTTGTCAAGTAAAATATTGCACAATGTGCAATATTAGTGGTATGATAAAATTATCGGAAATTCAAAATCGGTTGCGCGAAGAGATCAGAAGGAGCGGGATTTCGCAGAAGGAGATTGCGGAAAAACTCGGCGTGAATGCCTCTACCGTGAGCAAGTACATGCGGCTGGACAAGTTTCCGTCGATCGAGACGTTCGCCAATCTCTGCGAAATTCTCGACGTTTCCTCCGACGAAATTTTGGGGTTGAAGAAATAACAAACTGCGCGAAGGGGGCGTACATTTTTGTCCCCATGTTGCATTTTTTGGAAAGATACGCTCACCGAGAGCCCGCCGCGCAAAGCGCGGCGGGCTCTCGGTTCGGTATGAGGGGGCGGGGGAGAGAACCCCTTTGGGCGCTTCGCGCCACTTCCCCCAAGAGGGGGAAGCAAGTGGGGAAGAGATGGGTTTTGGTTGACGTTTGGGGTGGGGCGCAAAGTTTGGGGAGGGGCGCAAAGTTTGGGGTGCGGCGGGATTTGGTTGACTTTTTTTCTGCCGTATTTTATAATGGGCGTATGAAATATCTGGAACTCACGGTGCATACGACGAGCGAGGCGAGCGAGGTAGTTGCAGACGTCCTGTGGAACTATACCGAGGGCGGGGTGGCCGTCTCGGACATTGCCGACGTCGTGGCGCTGCAATCGGGCAAAAACGGCGTGTTCTGGGACTACCTCGACGAGAGCCTGCAACAGCGCGGGGGAGACGTCTTGGTGAAGGCGTTCCTCCTTCCCAAGCGGGCGGGGGAAATTCCCGAGATCATGCAAGAAATTTACGCCTGCCGCGAGCGGGCGTCGGGAGCCATCGATTTCGGCACCCTCGAGGAGACCAAGCGCGAGATCGACGGCGACGATTGGATCGACGTGTGGAAGAAGCATTTCCGACCCATCCACTTGGGGCGCATCGTCGTCGTGCCCGAGTGGATCGGCTATGAAAAGAAGCCCGATGAGGAAGTTGTGCTTCTCGACAGCAACATGGCGTTCGGCACGGGCGAGCACGAGACGACCGCGATGTGTGTGGAGTTTCTGCAAAAATATCTCAAAAACGGGCAAACGTTGCTCGATATCGGCTGCGGGAGCGGCATTTTGGGCATCTCTGCCGCCAAGCTCGGCGCGGCGAAGTGCTACCTCACCGACATCGACCCCATTGCCGTCGCCAGCAGCAGGCATAACGCCGAACGCAACGGCGTTTCGGACAGGGTAGAGGCTGTGCAGAGCGACCTCGTGGGCGATACCGAGATGTGCGCCGACCTCATTCTCGCCAACATTACGGCGGAAATTTTGGTGGGTCTCGCGCCCGCGGCAGGGGCGCATCTGAAAGACGGGGGCGTCGTCATTCTCTCGGGCATCTTGCCCGACCGCATGGAAAAAGTCAAGGCGGCATTTGCGCGCGAGGGGCTGTTTTCCGTCGAAGAAGAAAGGCGGGGCGAGTGGTGCGCCCTTGTGCTGAAAAGGTAGTTTATGGCGCGGAATCGGTTTTTTGTGGAGAATGTGGCGGAGGAAGTCGCGCTGACGGGCGACGAATATAACCACGCCAAGAACGTGCTGCGACTCTCCGTGGGGGACGAGGTGACCCTGCTTGACGGGAGCGGGGTGGAGTACTCCGCCATCGTCGCGCGCGCGGAAAAGAACACGCTCATCGTGCATGTCGTGGGGAGCGCGCCCTCTTCGAGGGAACCGCGGACGGATGTACTTCTTCTCGTCGGTGCGCTCAAGGGAGACAAGACCGAACTCGTTGTGCAGAAGGCCGTGGAGCTCGGTGCAAACCGCGTGGGGGTGTTCTCCTCCCGCTACTGTGCGGCGTACATGAACGAAAATAAATTGGAACGCTTAAACCGCGTTGCCCGCGAGGCCGCCAAGCAGTGCATGCGCGCCCGCGCGCCCGAAGTGGTGTATTACGATACCCTCGAAAATGCGCTGAATGCGGGAATGGGGTGCGAAAATAAGCTGTTTGCGTGCGAATTTCTCGAACATAGCGAGGGGGAAATTGCGGTAAGCGGGGCTTCCTATTGCCTCGTCGTGGGCAGTGAGGGCGGCTTTGCCGAGGAGGAGTGGGCGCGGGCGAAGGAGATGGGCTACACGGGGCTCTCCCTCGGCAAGCGCATCCTGCGGGCGGAGACGGCCGCCATTGCCCTTCTCGCCGTCGTCATGGAGAAGGCGGGGGAACTCAAATGAAGGCGTGCGTGTTCACCCTCGGGTGCAAGATGAACGAGGTGGAGAGCGCCTCCCTCATGCGCGGCCTCGAAGAGCGGGGCTATGAGGTGACGGACGAACTCGGCGAGGCCGATCTCTACCTTCTCAATACCTGCGCGGTGACCAAGGAGGCGGAGCGAAAGTCCCGCCAAGCCGTGACGCGGATGCGGAAATTCAACCCCGTTGCCCCCATTTTGGTGTGCGGGTGCGCCTCGGAGCACAGCGCGGAGGCGTTTGCGGGGCGCGAAGGCGTGACCGTCGTCGCGGGCGCGATGCGCAAGGATAGGGTGTTGGAACTGCTCGACGAGAGGGGCATGTTTCATGAGACGGAGACGGCGTTTTGCGAACTTCCTGCGCCCAAGCGCAACAAGACGCGCGCTTTTCTGCGCATCCAGGACGGATGCAACCGGTTTTGCTCGTATTGCCTCATTCCGTATCTTCGGGGCAGGACGCGCTCGCGGAGCGCAGAGAGTATTCTTCAAGAGGCCATGGCGTGCGGGGCGAAGGAGATCGTGCTGACGGGCATCGACATCTCCTCCTACCGCGACGCGGACATGGGGCTGGGCGATTTGCTCCTTCTGCTCAAAGACGTGCCCGCGCGCATCCGATTGGGGTCTCTCGAAGAGGGCATCGTGACCGAGGAATTTCTGGAAAAGGCAAGGGCGGCGGGGAATGTGTGCCCGCACTTCCACCTCTCTTTGCAGAGCGGGTCGAGCGCGGTGCTCCGCGCCATGAACAGGCACTATACGCGCGAACAATACCTCGCTGTGTGCCATAAAATTTACGAATATTTCCCCAATGCCGCCATCACGACGGACATCATCGCGGGCTTCCCAACCGAGACGGAGGAGGATTTTCAACAGTCCCTTTCCATCATCGAAGAGGCGGGGTTTGCGCGGGTGCATGCCTTTCCCTTCTCCCCGCGCGAGGGGACGGCGGCGGCGAAACTCAAGGATCTTCCCGCCGAGGTGAAAAAAGAGCGCACGGCGCGGCTCATCGCGGCAGGCAAAAAGGCCGAACAAAAGTATATTCATCGCTTTTTGGGGGAAACCCTTGTTGCCCTCTTCGAGGAGGACGGCGGGTACACCCAAAATTACATCCGCGTGTATGCCGAGACGGAAAACGAGGGGGGCATGTACGAGGTCCGGCTGTTGAAAGGGTACCATGACGGCGCTTACGCCGAGGTAATCAAGGAGATAAAATAATGGAAAACTGCATCTTTTGTAAGATCGTTGCGGGGGAAATTCCCTCCGCCAAGGTGTATGAGGACGGGGAGGTCGTCATCTTCAAGGACATCGCGCCCCTTGCGAAGATCCACCTTCTGTGTGTGCCCAAGGAGCACTTCGCCTACCTTTCCGAGCTCAATGAGGCGCGGGCGGCTCTTCTCGGGCGCGCCCTTCAAAAAATCGCGGAGCTTGCGCCCTCACTGGGGCTTGCGGACGGGTATCGGCTCGTCGTCAACCAGGGGGAGAGCGCGGGGCAGAGCGTGAAGCACCTGCATATCCACATCCTCGGCGGGGAGCCTCTTTCGTGGGAAAAATGAGGCGGGTATAAAATTGAACGGCACGGGCAACAATCCTTCCGTATTTGCGGGAGGATTTTTTATGCGACGGTTTTTGTGCTTTTTAAGAGCTGCGGGCACGGTGCTCGGCTGCACTGCGTGCGCCGTGTTTGCGCTTCTCCTCCTGCATGCGCCCGTGTTCGCGGGCGGCGAAGGGTATGAAGTGTATTACGGGGACTCCTCATCCTGCCTCATCGAGCGCACGGACGAGCCGCTTCTCACAAAACTTGCGGGCGGCGTGAAGGGCGAGAGCGCGCGGTTCGCGGGGGACAGGTATGAGGAGTTGAAGGCGCGCTTCCACGCCGAACTTCTCTTTGAGGAGGAGGCCTGCGGCGTAACCAATTATTATCTGTACTCCCCCGATTTGGGCGGCGGGGTGTATCTGAATGGCTATCTCGTGAATTTGCACATCGCAACGGGGAAGGAGGAGACCGCCGCGGGGACGCCGCTCATATTTGGGGGGTATTGAGGGGGAAGAAACCCCCATCCCCGCCTACGGCGGAGCCGCCCCCCTCCGAAGGGGGCAGCCAAGGAGGCGGGGGATAGCCCACCCCCTACCCCCTCCCGAGATGGGGCAAGATAAGGTGAGATGTCTCGACTGCGCTTCGCTCCGCTCGACATGACAATTTTATAGAGCACGGTCGGTATGAGGATGCAGGCGGCGGGCGGGTCGTTATGAGGGGGGAATTTCATTGGGGGAAGCGAAAGAGAAGTGCAAGAGAGACAAGAAGAGGACAATGTTCTGCAAATGGATGTATAAAAAGCGGAAGGGTCGGCAAAAAATGGTGTACATAATTCTTTTCGGGAGGAACATTTGCAATGAAGGAAGAAAAGACCAAAAGCAAAAAGAAATTGATCTACTATCTTGTTCTCGCCGTGAGCGTGCTGCTTCTCATCGCCGCAACGGTGCTGACCGTGTACTTCGTGGCGGGGGACTCCGGTTCCACCCTCGAGGCGCCGCCCGTTACCGATCCCAATGAGCCCGATGAGCCCGGCGGCGTGACGCCCGTGGAGCCCGACCAGCCCTCTACTGGCGAGACGGTGCGCTTCATCGCTCCCCTCGACGGCGCCGTGAGCTCGGAGTATGCCGCGATCTACAACAACAAGGTGCTCCGCTGGTACTACCGCCACAAGGCTCTCGACTTTGTCGCGGAGGAGGGCGAGGACGTGGTCGCCATCTGCGACGGCGTGGTGGAGAAGATCTACGAGCGCCCGCAGACGGGCAACTACGTCGTCATCGACCACGGCGACAACCTGAAATCCGTCTACCGCTTCATCGAGATCGAGAAGACGCTCCGTGTGGGCGACAGCGTGAAGCAGGGCACAAAGCTCGGCACGGTGGCGGCGGCGTACGGCATCGAGAAGGCGGACGGCACGCACCTGCACCTCGAAATGCAGAAGAACGGCAAGAACGTGAACCCGCTCGACTACATCGACGCGGTTCTCGACGAAAAGTAAAAAATCGGCGCAATTTTGCGCCGATTTTTTTTGAAAGGGGATTGATTTTCGGCGCGGACAGGCGTATAATAGCACACACAGGAGGAAGACATATATGGAATGGTTAAACAAAGGCGTGGGACTCATCGTTGTGATCTCTTCCATCGTGATCGTGCTCTTGATCGCCACGGTGCTCGCGATGCTTCTCATTCTGCACAACAAGATCGCCGTGCAGCGGCTGAATTTTTTGGGCTTCTATGCGGTGGACGCCGAAACGCACAAACGGTGTGCGGAATGCACCATCGGCAACCGCTCCCTCAACGAGGTGGCGCTCAATGAGATCGGCATCAAAAACGGGAAGGTTTCCTTTAATCTCACCGACATTTACAGGCAAAAGAACAACCTGACGTCCGAGACGCGCGTCGTCATCGAGCAGCGCAGTTCGCTCCGCTTCTCCCTCACCGAAAAGGAGCTCCTGGGGCTTCTCGTCGACGGGAAGAAGGGCAAGGAGCTCAAAACGCTGCGCCTCTACGCCGTGGATCTCACGGGCAATTTGTACCGCGGGAAGATCAAGCCGGTGCACAGGCTCCTCTCCGAACTGCTCGCCGCGGAGAAGGCGGCGGCAAAGGCAGCCAAAGACTAAACGAACGCCCGCCGCACGGCGGGCGTTTTCATGCGCGGGGCATACGCGCGGAAACTCGGACATACAATACTCCGTCGGACGGCCGACGGAGGTTATTTTTATGCGGAAAATGTTCAGCTTCGCCCTGTGCGGCGTTTTTCTTGCCCCCATCCTTGCATTTTCGGGCTGCGGGGGCGGCGGAAAGCAGACCTCGTACACCATCCGCGCCGAGTACTTTCCCGAAGAGCGCCGCCTCTCCGCCGTGATGGATGCGCGCATCGTGAATACTTCGGACAACGCGTGGGAGGAACTGCGCTTTTCGCTTGCGCCCAACGCCTACCGCGAGGGGGCGAAGTACGCGCCCGTCTCCGAACTCTACGCGCCTGCCGCGTATTATGACGGCGTGAGCTACGGCGGCATTGCCGTCTCCTCGGTGGAGGGGGCGGCGGGGTTCGAGGTGTGCGGCGAGGATGAGAATGTGCTCGCGGTCGCGCTCGAGGAGCCGCTCTATCCCGACGAGACGGCGGAAATCTCCGTCGCCTTCGAGGTGACGCTTGCAAAGATCGACCACCGCCTCGGCGTGGGGGAGCGCGCCGTCAACCTCGCCAACTTCTATCCCGTGCTCGAAATATACGGCGAAAACGGCTTCTGCGACCTCGTATATGCCCCCTACGGCGACCCCTTCGTGACGGCGTGCGCCGACTACGACGTCACTTTGACCGTACCCGCGGAGTACACCGTGTGCGGCGCGGCGACCCGCGAGGAGAGGAACGGCAAGGCCGTGTGCAGTCTGCACGCCGAAAATGTGCGCGATGTGGCGTTCGTGCTCGGGACGGAGTTTGAACAGATTACGCAGGCCGTGGGGGATGTCCCCGTCACCTATTACTATCTCGACGACGGGGAGGCCTCCCGCACCCTCGCCGCGGCGTGCGACAGCCTTTCGTACTACGAGGAGACGTTCGGAGAATACGCTTACCCGCAGTACACCGTCGTGCAGACGGATTTTCCCTACGGGGGAATGGAATACCCCATGCTCTCGATGATTGCCCGCGATCTGAAAAGCGGGGATGTTCCCCTCGTCGTCGCGCATGAGACGGCGCACCAATGGTGGTACGCCATGGTGGGCAGCGACCAATACAACGAGGCGTGGCAGGATGAGGGGCTCGCGGAGTTTTCGACGGCGCTCTTTTTGGATGAATACCCCGGCTACGGGGGGTCTTATGCGGACATGGTGGCCGCCTCGGAGCTCTCTTACCGCTCGTTTTACTCCGTCCACGCGCAGGTGAGCGGGGATGCGGACACGCGCATGTCCAAGCCGCTCACCGCATATTCGGGGGAATACGAGTACCGCAATCTCGCCTACGACAAGGGGGTCATCCTCTTCGACAACCTGCGCACGGCGGCGGGCGACAGGCGGTTTTTCGCCGCCCTCTCCGACTATTGCGGGCGGTTTTGCGGGAAGATCGCCTCCCCCGCGGACATGGTGGCGTGCTTCCACAGGAAGGGCGTGCGCGTGGAGGAGCTCGTCACAAGTTTCACCGAGGGGAAATGTATCATCTAAACGCTTGCAAATCGCGCGGACGGGGTGTATAATGGCGGAAGAGGTGAAAAATGCCCATTCTGCAATACAGGTGCCCCGCGTGCGGGAAGGAGTTTGAAGAGATCGTGAAGAGCCATGAGGAAGCGGTGAAGTGCCCCGCGTGCGGCGCGGCGGCTGAGAGGAGCTGGTCGGGCTGTATGTATTCGGCGACGGGAAAGCCGCCGAAGAAGTGCTCGGGTAAGTGCTCGGAGTGCAGCGGCTGCCATTGAAAAAGCGAACCCGTGGGTTCGCTTTTTTGGTTATTTGCCGCTCTTGCGCGAGAGCTTGTCGGCGCGCTTCATGGCGCGTTTTACGTTGCGCTTCACCGTCTTGGGGGCGAGGTCCACAGCCGAGAGCCCCGTGTAGTCGGCGGCGGGGGAGGAGGCGATGAGCTCCGCCGTCCTGTCCGTTCCGTTGCGTGCGAGCTGTTCGGTGCAGCGCTCCATGCGGCTGCGGAGATCGTCATCCTCAAGCAATTTCAGAAGGTTGGTGCGCAGCGTTTTCTCGTTTTTGAAGGAGAGCGCGACGCCCTTTTCTTTGAGGTAGACGAGGTTGTAACGCTCCTGTGCGGGCGTCTTTTCGTAGATGAGCATGGGCGCGTGGGCGTCGAGGATCTCCGTGATGCTCGTGCCGCCGCTCTTGTTGATGACGACGTCCGCCGCGGAGAGGTAGCGCGGAACTTCATGCGTGAAGCCCAGATTGAGCACGGGCACGCCGTACGGCTTGTTGCGCTCTATTGTGCGGAAGGAACTCTCGTCCCTGCCGTTGATCATGATGATCTGCGCATCGTCGCGGCCGCGGAGCGTGCGTTCCACCATGCGGAAAAACTTATGCGCGCCCTTCCAATGCCCTCCGCCGAACATGATGAGCACGGTGAACTTATCGGCAAGACCCAGCTCTTTGCGCAGTTCCGTTTTGCTCTGCGGTGCGACGCGCGACTGTTTGGCGGGCAGCCCGTAGGGGAGGAGCTGTTCGGCCCTGTATCCCTTTTCGAGCCCCTCCGGGATAAAATCCTCGTTGGGGATGACAAGATGATCCACCCCGATCCCCGATTCCCAGAACGGGGAGTAGACGTAATCGAGATTGGCGCAGACGATGTGCGCGGGAATATCGTAGACGAGGCGGAGGTCGGTGAGGGCGACCGCGCAGTCGTAATGGGTGCAATAGATGGCGTCGGGTTGGAACTCCACGATCTTTTTGAGGAGCCCGCCGACGGTGGAGACGCACGTCCCCTGACAGGAATTGGAATACCGTTTGCACGGTTTCAACTTTTTATAGTGGTTGAAGAACAAATTGTAGAAGGGCTGGAGCTTTCCCGCCGCAAGGTTATAGCCCTTGTCCGCGATCCAGGTGTTTGTGCGCGTGGAGAACGATTTGAGAAGGTCGACGACTTCCACGGTCGCACCGTAGCCCGTTTCCAGCCTCGTCTTCATTGCCTGTGCACAGGCGTTGTGCCCGTTGCCCGCCGTAACGGACAAAATGAGAACTTTCATATCCGCTCCTTATAAACTGCCGAGAAATTCGTTGAGAAGCGCCTTTTGCTCGGGGGTGAGATAGGAGAGCCTGTCCTTGACTTCCTCCTTTTCCGTCGCGAAAAACCCCGCAAGCGTGATGCCGAGCCCCCAGCATATATGCCCCAAATATTCCACAGTGGGACATTTCAGACCCTCTTCGATCTGATACACATAGGTCGGAGAAACGCCCGCTGCCGTCGCAAGCGCGCTCTTCGTCATGTTTTTCTTTTCACGGAAGTACTTGACCCGCGCGCCGACTTCTTTTGCCGTCATAGCCGCCTCCCTTAAACTATCGTATTTATTTTAATGCACCGCCCCGCGCAATATTATAACTATCGTGTTGACTTTCTTAAATTATTGTGTTATAATTGCGACACGATCGTGGGGGTGCCATGAAAAAGATCCTCATTCTGACAGTGACGGCGGGAAACGCGCACAATGCCTGTGCGCAGACGATGCGCCGTGCCATCGGACAGCGGGCGGAGGTGGAGATCGTCGATCTCTTCAAGGCCTTTTCGCCCCGCCGCTATGCGTGGTTTTCGGGGCGCGGCTATGAGCTCGCGGTGGAGAAACTTCTGCCCGTCTACAATTTATTTTACGAACATTACAGGCGGGCGGATCCGCGGAAACGGTACAGGAGCGCCACACAGCGCGCCTGTCTTTCCGCCGTGGCGGGGCTCATGCAAAAATTGAAGGAGTTCCGCCCCGACGCCGTGTTCTGCACCCACTACAATTGCGCCGTTGCGCTCACCGACCTGCGCCTCGTTTGTCCGTTGCCCTGTTTTATCGTCTCCGCCTGCCTCGATTACACCCTTTCCCCCTTCTGGGAATCGGCGATCGGCGTCGACCGCATGGTCATTCCCTCCGAACAGTTCATCGCGCCCTGCCTCGAAAGGGGGTACCGCGCCGAACAGCTTCTTCCCTACGGCCTGCCCGTGGACGTGCGCTTTGTGGGAAGGGGGGAGCGCGACGGCATCCCCACCGTTCTCATCCTCTTCGGCGGCGGCACGTGGGGCGGCGTGGAGAAGCTCTTCCGCGCTGCCGTACGCGCGTTAAAGGGGAAACGCGCGCGCGTGATCGTCATCAACGGAAAGAACGCGAAGAGCTTCCGCAACATCGAGCGCATCAAGGAGCGGTGCGGCGTTCCCGTCGAAAACGTGGGATATACCGACAATTTGCCCGGATATTTCGCGCGGGCGGACGTCGTCATCAACAAGTGCGGCGGCGGAAATGCCGCGGAGATGCTCGCGGCGGGGCTTCCCATGCTCATCTGGGAACGCCTCCCCGCGCAGGAGAAGTATAACCTGCGATACCTCAAGGAGAACGGGGCGGCGCGGTCATTCAAGCGGCCGAAGTCTCTCGGGCGGGAGCTTTTATCGCTGTTGGACGATGGCGCCGCGCGGGAGGAGATGGCGGAGCGGGCGCGCGGGCTCGCGAGGAGCGGCACGGAAAAGACCGCAGAGCTGCTGCTTTCCGTCCCTTCCGCCGATTGGACGGGTTTTGAAGGGGATCCCGATATAAAAAAGGCGTGCAAACGTGCGCTTTCCAAAATGGATCGCGCGCAGAGAGGCGCGAAGGAATAGAGGAAACACCGTATCTTGTGGTCGGCCTGCTTTGACGAAATATATGTTGCGGTGTGGGAAAATTTCCCGAAAATTCCGTCAAAAAGTCAAAAATTCCTTCGAAAATTGCTTGACGAAAATTCTTTGAAATGATATCATAATGAAGCTGTCGTTGAGACGGCATGCTTTTTCATAGGAAAGAGCAAAACCCTTGGCTGTTGCCGAGGGGATCCGGAGATTGACAACTGCATAGCAATAGTACGAAGTAGAGAGTACGAAGGCAAAGAAATTCATGAAAAGAAGCGAAGAATTGGTTAATACGGAAAGGGACGTAGGGAAGATAATTTCGTAAGTCTTTTGGAAGTGAGAAAACAATTC
>CANRFK010000028.1 GCA_947629875.1 uncultured Clostridia bacterium | reverse complement strand
TCGTCTCCGTGCTCCGCAGTGCGCCCACGATCGCGGTGACCCTCATCCTGCTCGCGTGGGCGGTGCGCTATCCTTCGCTCTATTCGACGGCGCCCATCGTCGTCGCCCTGCTCGTGCTTCTGCCCACCCTCTATGCGGCGATGCTCGCAAGCGTGGACGAGGTGCGCGCGGGCTACGGGCAAGTTGCGTCGGCGTTCGGCGTGAGCGCCAAAAATCAGCTCTTCAAAATGTACATTCCGCTCGCCGCGCCGCCCGTTCTGGCGCAGTGCGGGCCCATTCTCTCCCTCGGGCTCAAGATCACCGTCTCGGGGGAGATCCTCGCGCGGACGTACCGCAGTATCGGCGGGCTGATGCAGACGGCGCAGCTCGAACTGCAACTTGCGAGCCTCTTCGCGCTCACCCTCATCGTCGTCGTCATCGGGTTCGTTCTCGAGGGGGCGGGATATCTTCTGTACCGCACGGCGGAGAGGAGGCTCAAATGATCTGCGCGGACATTCACAAACAATACGGCGGGACGTTCTGCCTCGACGCCCAATTGACGCTGAAAGAGGGGAGCATCACCGCCGTGCTCGGGGAGAGCGGGGCGGGCAAGACGACGCTGCTCTCCGCCATTGCGGGGCGCATTCCCTTCGAGGGGAAAGTTGTGGGCGCGGGGCGCATCTCCCACCTCTTCCAAGAGCCCAAACTCCTGCCCAACCTCACGGCGGAGGGCAATTTGAAGTTCGTCCTTCCCAAAGAGATGTGGGGGGAGATCCCCTCCATGCTCGCCCGCGTGGGGCTCGGGGGAAGGGAGAGGGCGAGGCCCTCGCAGCTCTCGGGGGGAGAAAAACAGCGCGTCGCCATCGCCCGCGCCTTCCTCTTTCCGCACGATACGCTGCTCATGGATGAGCCCTTCTCCTCGCTCGACGTCTCCCTGAAGCGCTCGCTCATCGCGCTCACCGCCCAGCTGTGGCGGGAGACGGGCACCACCGTGCTCTTCGTGACGCACGATATCCACGAGGCCGCCGTGCTCGCGGAGCGGGCGCTCGTTCTGCGGGCGGGCGAGCTCGTCGCCGATGTGGACAACCCCGCGCCCTACCCGCGCGACTTCCTCGCACAGCTCCCCCTCGAGGGCGAACTTTTGGGCGCGCTGCTGCACGATTAGGCGGCGATTTTTCCAAAAAAATGCGTTCCCCTACTTTTAGTAGGGGAAATTTTTTGCTTTTTTCAAACTTTTTTGTGAAAACATGGATTTTTGTCATAAATTTTGTTGACAGACGTAATTTTGATGTGGTACAATCGTGTCATAGAAAAAAATTACATCGGGGTACCGCCGTCATTTTTGCAAGTGACCGCGGCACGGGAGGTGTGGATATGAGAAGATCCGATCGGAAAAATAAGAGTACGGCCGCTGCCGGGGCGCCCGAAACGGCGCAGGATACGGCGGCGGAGTTTGTGGCTTCTTCGGAGGAGGGAGCCGTGATAGAGACGGAAAAACTTTCGGAGGTGTCTGCTGCGGAAGTCACGGAGGGCGCAGAGGCCGCTCCCGCAGACGGGCTTGCGGCAGAGGCCGAGGGGGGCACGGATGCGCCCGCGGCGGACGGCAAGGGCAAGCGCGGCAAAAAGCGGGGCAAGCACAGAAAGGCCAAGATGATCATCGGCATCTGTGCCGCCACTATGCTGTGCGGGACGGGGCTCGGCATCGGGCTTCTGTTCATTCCCAAGGCGAGCCCGCCCGTCAACGAGGGCTACGGCTCTGTCTCCATCGCAGTGCAGCCGGGCGAAACGTTCTCGCCCGACAAGAACTATTCGGGGCTGGATATCTTCGGACGGCTCAATTACACCTTCCAGCAGAAGGAAGAGTGGTATTCCACCTATCAGGGTTACGTCTATACGACGGTCAACCAAGATGTAAAGACGGTCAAGCAGTTCAAGGACGGGCGGCTCATCTCCACCGATATTTCGACGAGCTCCATGGTCAACGTGGCGCGCGAGTTCTGCTATATCCCGTCGCAGGACCGCGTCATCTGGCGTGAGGCCTCGGGCGGCCCCTCCACCTACAACGGCTTCGATACGCCGTGGAAGCAGGGCGAACCCGTCGGCAACATGACGATCAGCGGCCCCGAAGGCTTCAAGGTAAAGAATGGCCTGCCCGCCTACGAGCTCTCGGTGTACGTGTTCCAGGAGAACACCATTCTCGAGACCGAGCCCGTCAAGGACAACGGCGACGGCACCTATACCGTCACCTACCATCTGGATCCCAACGTGTGGAAGGCCGAGGACGGCACCGTAGAGGGGGCGGCGGCGTACTACGCCAACCAGATGAAGTTCACGGGCGGCCTCACCGACGTGCCCACCTTCAAGACCATCACCATCTCCTTCACGTTCAACGAGAAGTGGGAGAACCTCAAGACGGAGGCGCACGAGGAATACAAGGCGACGATGGGCTTCACCGTCGGCTGCCGCGCGGACGGCATTACGGAGTATTCCTACGATACGCCCTATTTGCCCTATTCCAACGACTACGAAACGTACTTCAAGCAGTACGCGGCGATGGATGCGACGGGCGCGCCCGATCCCACCATCGACCAGATGGGGGCGCTCACTTCGGCGTTTGCACCCGTCATCAACGGTCCCACGACGCTCTCGCTCGACCTCGAAGTGGGCGGAAAGCCCGTGGAGGGCGTCATCTTCGTCGACCTCGGCACGAACGGCGCCGTCCCGAGTTTCGGCACGCAGGAGGACATCGAAAAATTCATCAACAACCTCAAAGTGCGCGCAAAGATCGGGAGCGTGGAACTCTACGTTGCGGACGGCGCGGCATACCTGCAGGCGGATACGCTCAAACTCAAACTCACCGTCTCCGAACTCATGGATCTCTTGGGCGGCCTCATCGGCGGCGATAAGAGCACGGCGGAGAACGTGGCGGAAAACACGGCGGAAGTCGAGACCGAAGAGGGGGGCAACCCGTTTGCCGCCGTCGTGGAGGCCGTGCTCAACCACGAGAAGGGCTCGGGCAAGGCAAACGCCCACGCCGACCTCGACCTCGGCGGGCTCGCGCTTCCCATCGACTTCAACTATTTCATCAACGAGGAGAAACTCACCGCCTCGCTCGACAACGTACATACCCAATTCACCGTCGGGGGCGTATCGCTCGCGGCGACGCTCGCCTTTACGGAGGACAAGACGGCGCCCGAACTTCCCGCCGACACTTCGGACTTCGTGGAACTCGCCGACCGCGTGAAGGATATCGTCGCGCTCATCGAGAGCGGCAACCTCCATGCCGACATCACCTTCAACAACTACAATCTGGATGTGAAGGGCGGCGTGGATATCTCGTTTGCGGGGAAGGCGGACAGCGGCCTCACCGACGAACAGAAGAAAGAGAAAGTAAAGGTAAACGCGCAGCTTACCGTCACCTACGGCGGCAAGGAGAAGAAGGTGGGCATTGCCTTCGACGCCGCCACCTCCGTCGCCTATCTCGACCTCGACGGGTTGAAGCTCTCGGCGAACGTAAACGACGCGGCGGCGCTCGTGAAGAAGTTCCTCGCCCTGACGAAGGACGAGAGCGGCGCGGACGGCAAAGAGGACGGAGGCTTCTCCGTTCCCGAGCTCGTCGATACCCTGCTCTTCACCAAGGCCATCCCCGAAAACCTCTCGGTTACGGACGGCGAGGCCGCGACGGAGATCCTGCTCAAAGCGGACGCGCTCATCGGGGCGCTCGGCTTCGACCTCGGCTCGTTCAGCCTCGGCGATCTCTCCCTTTCCATCTCGGACAAGGAAATTTCGCTTTCTTCGCCCACGCTCGGCGCAAGCATCGTGCTGAAAGAGGGGGAGGGCGCCACCCTGACAACGGACGGCTACACCGACCTTGCAAACTTCGTCGGCGCCGTCTCCAAGATCGTGGACGCGGGCTACCTGCAGGCAGACGTCGCCTATTCGGAGGGCGACATCGAAGTGACGGGCAAAGTACAGCTCGACATCAAAGATTTCAAGAAGATCGCGGCGGCGGGCACGTTCTCCGTCACCTACAAGGGCACGAAGAAGGATCTCTCCGTTATTTATACGGATGGGAAGATCTCCCTCGACCTCGACGGCGTGCAGCTTGCCGCCGATCCCGCCCAAGTTATCGGCATCGTGGAGGGCTTCCTCACCAAGGAGACAGAGCCCTCGGCGCAGGAGAAGAGCGCGCTCGATAAGGTGCTCGAAAAGGTGTTTGCGTTCACCTTCGGCGAACTCATTACGGCGGAGCAGACCGAGGACGCCGTCACGCTCACCGTGCAGGGCACCGAACTTTTGCAGTTGCTCGGGCTCGGGGACGTGAAACTCGGCGCGGTGACGCTCGGCGTCGATGCGGACGGCACCGTCAACGCTTCGGCGCACGGGGTGACCATTGCGGCGAAGGCGGGCACGCAGTTCGAGGCCGAGGATCCCGGCTATGCGGACGTCACGGGCTTCGCGCAGACCGTCGCGGGGCTCATCCAAGGCGGCTATCTCGCGGCGAACGTGGAGTTCGAGGGCTACGGGCTCACCGTTTCGGGCAACGTCACGCTGAACATCAAGGATTTTGAAGATATCTCCGCGAAGGGCGAACTCACCGTTTCCTACGGCGAGGCGGAAAAGAAACTTGCCATCGTCTACACGGGCGGGAAACTCTACCTCGATCTCGACGGGCTCAAACTCGCGGCCGGCGTGAACGACGCCATCGGCATCGTGAAGGGCTTCCTTGCAAAGGACGATCCCGCGGCGCAGGACGAGGGCACGCTCGACAAGGTGCTCGGAAAGCTGTTCGCGTTCACCTTCGGCGACAGGATCCAAGTGAATGCGGATGAGGCGGGCGACTTCGCTTCGCTCACCGTGCAGGGCACCGAACTTCTCAAACTGTTCGATATCGACTTCAAACTCGGCAACGTGGCGCTGAACGTCACGGGCGAGAACAAGGATATCCTCGCCGTCTCGGTGACGGGCGGCGACATCGATGTGACCCTCACGGCGCAGGCCTGCGAGGATCCCGCGATCGCCGCGCCCCAAGACCACGTCGACCTCACCGATTACGCGTATGCCGTCGCGAACATCATCCACGGCGGGTACATCTCGGCGCACATCGAGGATCTCGCGGGCTACGGCCTCACTGCGACGGGCGATATCACGCTGGATATCAGGGACTTCAACAACATTTCGGCGAAGGGCACGCTCGACCTCACCTACAACGAGGCGGAAAAGAAGCTCACTTTCGTCTACACGGACGGGAGGCTCTACCTCGGCCTCGGCGGGCTCAAACTCGCGGCGAACGTCAACGAGGTCATCGCGATCGTGAAGGGCTTCCTTCCCGCGGACAAAGATAAGGCAAATTCCGATGCGGAGAAGAACACGCTCGACGAAGTGCTCGGCAAGGTATTTGCGTTCGCCTTCGGCGAGATCCAACTCACGGGGAAGGACGACGCCGTGTCCCTCGCCGTGGACGGCACCGAACTTTTGAAACTGTTCGGCGTGGAGTTTGACCTCGGCAGCGTGGCGCTGGAAATTACCAAGAGCGGCACGGGTGCCGAGGCAACGGGCAGCGTGCGCGTCACGGCGACGGAGGGCGACGTCACCCTCGGCCTCACCGCAACGGGCTTGAAGGAGGCCGATATCACCGCGCCCAACGACTATATCGATCTCACCGATTACGCAAAGGCCATCGCGCAGATCGTCGATACGGGCACTGTTTCGGCCGACCTCTCGCTCACCTACGGCGGCCTCACCGTGGCGGCGACGGGCGTGCAGCTCAACATCGCCGATTTCGCGGATATCTCGGCGGCGGCCACGCTCACCGTCTCGTACGGGGAGCTCACCAAGAGCATCGATATCATCTATACAAAGGGCGTTGTGTATCTCACCCTCGAAAACATGAAGCTCAAGGCCGACGTCAACGAGGCCATCGACCTCATCGGGGGCATCGTCTCGCCCAAGAAGGACGCCGGCGAACAGGACGCGGCCGCAAAGAGCGACGCGGAAAAACTCGAAGAGACCTTGAAGAAGGTGTTCGCCATCCTCTGCGGCGATACGCTCCAAGAACTCAAAGAGACCAAGGCGGCGGAGAGCACGGCGGATACTGTCTCGCTCGCCGTCAACGGCACCCAGCTCCTCGAAGCGCTCGGCGTGAAGTTCGACCTCGGCAACGTGACGCTCGATCTCACCAAGGAGGGCGTCTCCGTCAAGGCAGAGGGCGGCGCCATCGGCGTCACGCTCACCGCAAAGGGCAGCGAAGTCACCGTTCCCGCCGTGAAGGGCGAGGAATATGTCTCGCTGAGCCCCGTTCTCCAAAACCTTGCCATCGTCCTCAACAAGGAGGCCGTGTGCATCAACGGCGGCTCGCTCACCGTCACCGTGGGCGTCGGCGAGGAGCAAGTCGTCGTCACGCTCAACCTCAAACAGGGCGTCATCTCGTGGGCGAAGGACGGCGAGGGCAAGAACAAGCTCAACGTGTATGTGAAGGCCTCGCTCATCGTGAAGGACACCGAACTGCCCTTCGAGCTCAACATCACGAGCGAAAAGGTGGCGTTTGCCTTGGGCGACGAGCTCGGCGTGGAGATCCCTCTGGGCGACGGGCTTGCCTCCATCAAGACCGCCCTCCTCGACGTCTACAACCGCATCGGCGCCATGGTGGGCAACATGCTCGGCGCGGAGACGGAGAACCCGCTCAAAGAGGCCAAGACATTCGAAGAGCTCGGCAATTTGCTCGTGGGTCTCTTCGGCGTCGCGGAGGGCGGCGAGGAAGCGCAGAATTCCTTCGACTGGACGAAGCTCCTTGCAGGTCTCAAATTCAGCAACGACGTAACGAATGGCGTCATCGCGAGCGTGGAACTCAACGGCCTTACGTTGAAGATCCTCAGCGAGGTGGAAGGGGAGGAGCCGGGCTGGCTGGCATTCTCCATCGGCTATGCGGCCGAAGTGGAGGGCGTCCAGATCGATGTGGGCGGCGAGTTGCACGTCAACACTTTCGAGGGAACAGTCCCCGCGCTCACGTTCAAGGAAACGATGCCCATCAAGATCGGGGGAGAGGAGATCAAGGCGTTCCTCGGCTATCTCGTCTCGGCGATCGAACTTCTCGATACCACCGACCTCACCCTCGAATTTAATGGCAAGGTCACCTCGACGGACGAGGCATACATCACAGAAGACGATAACAACGGCGTCAAGTACACGGTCGACGCCAAGATGGAGACGCACCGCAGCGCGGATAGCTCCCTCATCCATCTCGATGTGGACGGCAAGAACCTGTGGGTGGATAGCAGCGTGTATGCGCATGCCTCCATCAACGTGACGGCGCTCAACGCGAAGGATACCAGCCTCTACATCGACCTCTTCATCGTCGACGGCGCACCCAACAAGACGGATGAAAAGACGGGCGAAGTCTCGGTGGAGGGCGTGGCAGAGCAGGACGGCATCCTCGACTTCTACATCACACTCTCGCAGTTCGGTCCCGTGGGCACAACAACGGATGCCGTCCCCGAATACAACCCCGTGTGCCTGTATGCGCCTTCGAGCGAGATCCTCACCATTCTCTCCGCGGCGCTGCCCGTGCTCGGCGTGGATGTGGATATCCTCAACAACTACATGGTCAGCAAGTGGATCACGGATCTGCAGACGGTCGATCAGCTCAAAGCGCTCACGCCGCTCGTGGGCGGTCTGCTCGGCGAGAACGTGCAAAACACCATCGGAAAGGTATCGGGGATCCTCAACAAGTTGTTCGCCGAAAAGGATGAAACCGCCGCACCCGAACCTGCGGCCATCTCCGAACCCGTACCCGCGACCGCGACCGCAACCAAAGAGGTCAAGCTCACCGACTATCTCACCGAGCTCTATATCGGCAAGGCGAGGGCGGAAGAGGACGCCGAAACCAAGACGGAACTCACCGTTACGCTCAACTCCAACGGCATTTACGGCCAAGAGGGGCTCAAAAACGTGCAGGCGACACTCATCAAGTCCAACGACGTGCTCGCCGAGGACGGCACGGTCAACTACGGAAAGTTCGAGCGGTTCGACCTTCTCAACATCTACGGCAACAACTGCACGGAGAACACCACGCTGTCGGGCAAGATCGGCTACGATCCGATCACACCGGCGCTGCCCACGGGCAGCTATCAGAGCTTCCTCGGCGCGGAGAAACTCATTCTCTCCCTCGTCAAGAGCGCCACGCACGTTTACGGCACTGCGGACGGCGAAGTCATCTCCGGCGAACCCGACCCGCACAACTATGTGGTGAATAAGAACTTCTATATCAGTGGCAAGATCGATGTAAAACTCCTCGGCCTTGTGGATGTCACGATCGACCTCGTCGCCATCTCCGTCAACGTCGATGAAAACGGCGAACTCGGCATCAACGTGCGCTTGAAGTACGGCGGAAAGGCCGTTTTGGTCGTCGCGATCAACGGCGACAGCACGGTGGATATCACCATCAAGGGCGGCATGGTCTACATGAAGCGCGTCCAGACGACACAACAGGGGACGGTACAGAACAAGAAGCTCGATACGCCCATCACGCTCTACCGCGCAATGCCGATGGCGAACTTCACGGGAGACATGCTCGGCCAGCTCGGGTTCATCCTCAACTTCGGCGAGATGATCAACAAGGCGATCGCGGACGGCACGGCAGGCGGCGGCGACGGGAGCACAACACCCGATCCTGCGGCAAAGGTGGACTTCGGCACGACGCTTGCATCGGTATTGAAGAAGTATTCCTTTACGGAAGAAGGCAGTTCGCAGAAGTGGCATCTCGAGATCAACGGCTCGTCCTTCTCGAATGGCATTCTCGGCGACGTCACCGTGGATATGGGTGCGACGGACGGCTTGTTTAAGACATTCAATGTCACCAAACTGCAAGTCAATATCCCCGCCGGTTCAATCAAACTCGGGCTCACGGCTTCGCTCGATCTCACTTGGCACAATCCGGGCGGCATTTCCGACGGCGTTGCCGATCAAACCGATTATGCGCTTGCGGGGCAACTTGCCGACGAAAACCACGGCCTCGGCGGCATGATCGAAAAACTCAACAACGAAGGCGGCTGGACGGAGACGAAGGACGACGGCACCACGACGTATAAGTATCTTGAAGCGCAGGAGGCGACCGTCAACTACAAGTATCGCACGTATGCGGGCGCGGAGACGGATTTCGACACGCCGCAACGGCAGAACGTCATGGTCTCCACGGGTCAAGGCGGCTGGGTTGCAAATACCCTGTTCAGCGTGCTCGAATATCCCGAACTTCCCGACGACGGAAAAGAGTTCTACGTCGACGACATGGAGCATCTCGAAGTTGGCGAAGTACTGCGCACAGAGCTCTTCGCACAGCAATACAAGCACCTGTACACCGTCAAATTCTGGTCGGAGGAGAGCCTCGGCGAAGATTGGAATTACGATGAAGGCACAAACAAGTGGTGGCGCAAATTCGAAATGGAATACGGTGCGAAGGTCACCTTCGTGGCGAAGGATGCGGAGTTCCACGATGCCTACACGGTCATAGACGACAACGAGCAGGAAGTCACGCTTCCCGCAAGACCTGCCTATGCCGAAGGACAGGATGTGGCAAGCGATTGGACGGTCAACTTCAACCAGAAGGGAACCGAGTTCAAGGTACTCTATAAGATCGATACGGTGAAGTACAGCAGTCCTGACGTTGCGTTTACCGTTGAGGGTAGCGCGAACCTCTACAATGAGTACAGCGCGCAGTTCACGGAAGATACCTACACGCTGATCACGCCGAGCGCGGAGGGCTACACCTTCCTCGGTTGGTACACGAAGGACGCCGACGGCAAGTGGAGCAAGGTGGAAACCGTCTCCAAAGGCACGGAAGAGGTCGCCACAACCGAAGTCCAAGCATTGTGGGTCAGTGACTTTACTGTTACAATTACCAAGGCGGAAAGAAGCAATAAGAGCAGTGGACTTTGGAAAACCTATACGTACGAGGTGGAAGCACAAATCTCGGGCGGAAATCTTGTCGGTGCATGTGCGAATGAAGTTGAAATCACCGTGACGTGTTCCTTTGATGCTTATAGTAACAGTATAACCAAATTTAACATCGGGAAGGAGCAAACCATTGATCATTATCCGAACGATGGCATCATTTCCGGCCGAGCAGATAAGGTATCGGGAGGCGACACACCTCGCGCGCATGTGCAAATCAAGTACACCTTCAATGGCGAAGTGATTTACAATTCGAATACAATAACCGCCACAGGTGATTGGAAGGATGTTTAATAGCAATCGAATTGATTTTCGTACCACAGCAACAACCAAAAGGAGCCGACGGCTTTCGCCGTCGGCTCTTTCGCTATTCCCCATCCCGCGGTATCGTAGCGCGGAGAGAGGATAGCTTTCCAACCCTCATTCCGAACCTTCCCGCGCGCCATTCGTCTCCTCATTCCGAACCTTCCCGCGCGCCCCATAGGGGCGCGCGGAAAGGTGAGTGAATCTTCCCATAAGATACGCTCGGCTTCTTCGGTCATACTTCGTCGCTATGCTCCTCGTGCCGCCCTTGGTCGGAAATAGTGCGGGTGGGGCGGTATGAGGAGGCAGAGCAGCATGAGGAGGGCGGCGGGAACCCCCTCACCCGCTACGCGGGAGCTCCCCCAAACGGGGGAGCCAAGTTGGCAGACGGGGCAGTAGGGGAGTGGGGGAAGGAAGTCGGCGTGAGGGCCGCGTTGTCATTTCGAGCGGAGCGAAGCGCAGTCGAGAAATCTTAAAACGAGGTAGAGATCCCTCGACTACGCTCGGGATGACATTATTATTGCGGGGCAGTAGGGGGTAGGGGGTACGCCCTCTTACAACTTGCCCTCCCCCTGCGTAAGGGGGAGGGGTAGAAAATCTTCGCACCGCCGAGCTACTGCACGGCGGTGCTCGGTGGGAGGCGGGTTTCCCGCCGCTCCACGCCCCCATTTGCCACACTACCGTAGGCTTAATGTCGTGATAAGCGAGTATTGAGATAGGGTCAATATCCCATACGCGTTACATTCCTCGCGCGTATTTCTTTTGCGGAGCAAAAGAAATACGCGCGAAACGTATATCCTTGTCCGTATTTGCGGCGCGGGGCGGGCATACAATAAACCGTGGAAAAAGCCGTAAAAAAGTATCGTTCCCGCCAAAATAAATTTCGCCGCCGCGTCGTCTTTGGGCTTGTGGCGCTCCTTCTCATCTCCCTCGTCATTGTGGCGATGGTCAACGTCACCAAGGTCTTAAAGGCCATTGCCGAGGCCAATATGCGCTCCATCACGACGGTCGCCGTCAACGACGCCATCTACTACACCCTGTCCGACGGCGTCCGCTACGAGGATCTCGTCACCGTGGAAAAGGACGAGGCGGGCAACGTCGTCTCGCTCACGTCCAACCCCCTGCAGATCAACCGCATTGCGCGCGACGCGGCGTACATGTCCCAGCAGAACCTGCAAAAGATGAGCGAGAGCGGGGTGGAAGTGCCCCTCGGGGCATTCACGGGCATCGAGGCGTGGGCGGGCTTCGGGCCCAAGATCAAAATGAAAATAATGCCCATCTCCAACGTCGCGTGCCGTTTTGTCTCAAATTTCGAGGCGCAGGGCGTCAACCAGACCAAGCACTCCATCTATTTGGAGATCGTGGCGGATATCTCCATCGTCATGCCTTCGGGCACGAGCAATTTTGCGTCCCTCACGGAAGTCTTGATCTGCGAGAGCGTCCTTCTCGGCAAAGTCCCCGATACCTACTTGCAGACGGATATCTTCGGCGACGGCTACTCTTTGGCGCCCTCCGCTCATCTTTAGCTGCCCCCTTTTTAAGGGGGCGGCTCCGCCGTAGGCGGTGGTGGGGGTTGTCCGACCCTCATACCGAGGCGAAGCCGAGTGTATCTTATCCCAAACGCCCTCGTCGGCGGATTGACGCATTGCCACGAGAGCCCTACCCTTCTCCGAAGGGGAGGGTGGCTGCCGCAGGCAGACGGGTGGGGATGCAAATCAATTCGCCAATCCCCCTCACCGCCTACGGCGGAGCTCCCCCTTTGGGAAAGGGTGAGCCTCTCTCGTTCTCCGTCCTTTGCGGAACCGCCTTGTCAGCTCTCTCCCCGAGCAAGCGCAATCTGCCCCCCTCATGGGAGCCTTCCTTACTTGCCCCCTCCTTGGAGGGGGATTAAAGGGGTGGGGCTCTCTTGCTTCCCCCCGCTGGGGGAAGTACCCGCGTAGCGGGGGATAGGGGTTCTGCCTCATACCGAGCCGCCCCGCTCGCCGCGCCCTGCCCCTTGTGGGGCAGGGCGCGGCGAGCGGCGAAGAATCCCGAAAAACGAAGTCCGACCTCCCTCCGTTCACGCTTGCCCCCTCCTCGGGAGGGGGGTAGGGGGGTGGGGCTCTCTTGCTTCCCCCTGCTGGGGGAAGTACCCGCGTAGCGGGGGATAGGGGAGCACCATATCAATATCCCCCGCCACACGGTTTTCCGCGGGGAAGGGGGCACAGAGAGCGGGACGGTATGAGGGCAGTGTTGTCATTTCGAGCGAAGCGAAGCGCAGTCGAGAAATTTCAAAATAAGGTAGAGATGTCTCCACTTCGGCTACGCCTTCGGCCGGCATGACATGATTATGGCGCGGTCGGCATGACATGATTAAGGCGCGCGGCAATGAGCGTATCTTTCCCTATTCCCCCACGGTGCTCTTTATGATCTCCAAAATCTTCTCCGTGCCGCTCGTAATGTCGCACGCCGCCAAATTGTGCCGCAGGGCGGCGTCGGCGTGCAGCGCGCCGAGGGCATCGGGCAATGCCGAAAGTTCGCTCTCCCTGCACATACCGCACAGCCCCTTTTCCTTGAAGTACAGGGCATTCTCGGCCTGATCCCCGCGGGAGCCGCGCTCCAAGGGCACGAAGAGGGCGGGCTTTTTGAGGGCGAGCACCTCGAACACGGTGTTGCTCCCCGCCCGCGCTAAAACGAGGTCGGCCGCGGCGTACGCGCTGCCCATGTCGTTTTCGAATTCCCGCTGCACGTAGTCGGCGCGCACCTCGGACATGGTATGCCCGCGTCCCGTGATGTGCAGCACGCAAAACTGCCTTGTGAGCGCTGCGAGGTGGGCATGTACGGCGTCGTTTAAGGCCTTGCTCCCGCTCCCGCCGCCCAGAACGAGGAGCACGGGTTTCGCCCCGCAGAAGCCGTATTTGCGTCGCGCACGGCTCTTTTCGCCGCTCAAAACCTCGCGGCGGATGGGGGAGCCCGCGCAGATGCCGTTTTTGAAGAGCGCGGCCGTCTCGGGGAAGGAGGTCAAAACGTACTTGCACTTTTTGGCGATGAGCCGCGTGCAGAGCCCGGGGGAAAGGTCGCTCTCGTGGGTGATGGCGGGGATGCCGAGTTTTCCCGCCGCCCAAACCGCGGGGTAGCTCACAAAGCCGCCCTTGGAAAATACGAGGTCGGGCTTCTCTTTCTCCAAAATGGCGCGCGCCTCCCTCTTCGCCTTGGCAAGGAGATGGGGGATCTTGAGGTTTTGCAGGGTAAACGCCCGCACGAGCTTGGGGGTATCCACGCGGAAGAAGGGGTAGCCGCACTCTTCCACGAGGCGCATCTCGATGCCGCCCGTGCCCATGTAGGCGATGCGGTGGGTATAGCGGAGTTCGTGCATGAGGGCGAGGTTGGG
>CANRFK010000027.1 GCA_947629875.1 uncultured Clostridia bacterium | reverse complement strand
CGCAGGGCATTTCCCCGCTCACCGATACCATTACCGATATGATGATCGCCGTAGCCGGTGCGCTGATATTTTATGTGATGCTGTTCGTGATAAAGGTAATTCCGAAACACAAAACAACATCCGACGGGAAGGATCATTCTTAAATTTTTCTGAAACCGACACTTTTTGGGATTTATGTTGTGGTGTTTCTCCCTCGAAGGTTTTATAATTGAAGTATCAAAATAAGGAGGCGGCTATGAACGCAATCGAAATCAGAAATTTGACCAAGAGTTTCCGCGGCATGTACGCCCTCGACGGGCTCAACATGACGGTGCCGCAGGGCGCCATTTACGGCTTCATCGGCGAGAACGGGAGCGGCAAATCGACGACCGAAAAGTGTATCTGCGGACATCTCGTTCCCGATAAGGGCAGGATCACTTTGTTCGGCAGACCCTACACCGACGCGGGCGTGCGGGCGAAAGTGGGCGCGCTCATTGAAAATGCGGGGTGCTTCCCCTCGTCGAGCGTGTACAGCAACCTCATGATGCAAGCCATCAACCTGGGGCTCAAAGACCGCGCGGGAGAAATTCAACGGGTACTTAAAA
Source organism: uncultured Clostridia bacterium (assembly GCA_947629875.1). GTDB lineage: Bacteria > Bacillota > Clostridia > Christensenellales > Borkfalkiaceae > Gallimonas. The sequence goes on along the minus strand of CANRFK010000027.1, from coordinate 13,023 downwards.
TCGTCCGCATGGAGGACAACGCGCGGCTCACCTTCAAGAAGTGCTCGCTCGGCATGAAACAGCGCATCGGCATTGCGATGGCGCTCCTCGGCGACCCCGCCCTTCTCATTTTGGATGAGCCCATCAACGGGCTGGATACCGACGGGATGCGCCTCATGCGCGAGATCCTCGTGGATATCACCAAAAACTACGGCTGCACCGTGCTCATCTCTTCGCACATCTTGGGCGAACTTGAAAAAATCGCCACCCATTATGGCATTATCCGCCAAGGGAAGATGATAAAGGAGATTGCGGCATCCGAGATGGACAGCCGCTCGCAGGTGTATGTCTCGCTGAAAACAAGGGACGACCGAGCCGCGGCAGACCTTTTGCGGCACGGCGGGTGCAATGTGAAGTTCGAGGACGGCGAATTGCGCGTCTATGACATCGGCGACACGGCGCGGCTCTCCGCCTTTCTTCTGCAAAACGGCTTTGTGCCGAGCGAACTCAAAAAGCATAAAATCGGGCTGGAAGAATACTACGTTTCCCTCATGAGCGGAAAGGCGGTGTAATATGGAAAACGCAAAAACGTTGCAATTCGAGAAGCCGCGGTTTTTGGAACGGCTCAAGGGGATGCTCGGCGTGGACTTCTACCGCCTCTTCCACACCCCCCTCTTCTACATTTTCATTGCGATCGCCGCCATCATCCCCGCGCTCGTCTCCATGGGAGCCATGGGCGAGGGCGAGACGGCGGGCATGTTCTCCAATGCGTGGCAAATCATCGCCGCGGACAGCCCGCTGTATATCATCCACGATATGGGCGAATACGCCAACATGAACATGGTGTTCATCTTCGGTGGCATCATGGTCTCCATCTTCATCGGGCACGACTACCGCAGCGGGTACGTAAAGCAACTGTTTACGACGCACGCGAGGAAAGAGGACTACATGATTTCAAAGACGCTTGTCTCTGCGTTCTCGATGGTGTGCATGTGCGGGACGTACTTCATCGGCGGCACAATCTCGGGCGCGGCGACGGGTCTGCCCTTTGCGATAAACGCGGGGTCGCTTATTTGCGCCATCTTGGGGAAGCTCATCATGAGCCTCGGCTGGGCGAGCCTGTACACCTTCATCAACATCATTTTCCGCAGGAAGTTCGGCATCTCCATTGCCCTCTGCTTTGTCTTGGGCACGGGCATCCCCGTCATCGGCGCCGCGGCGCTTCTCGGCAATACGCCCGCCCTCAACATTTTCCTCTACGGCTCCTCGGTGTATGCCTGCCTTTCGGCAAACTTCCTGTCCGTCCTCGTGTGCCTCGCTTGCTCCCTTGTTTGGGCGGTCATCTATAACGTCCTCGGCGCGGTCATTTTGTACCGCAGGGACGTGTATTGAGGTGAAACTATGAATGCCATCGAAATCAGAGATTTGACCAAAACTTTCCGCGAGAAACGCGCGGTGGACGGCCTCAACATGACCGTGCCGCAGGGCGCCGTTTACGGCTTCATCGGGGAGAACGGGAGCGGGAAGTCGACGACGGAAAAACTCATCTGCGGCCTCATTCAGCCGAGCGGCGGCGAGATCAGGCTTTGGGGCAAAGACCACGGTGACCCCGTGGCGCGCGCGAAGATCGGCGTGCTCATCGAAGCCCCCGGGTGCTTCCCCAATTACACTGTGTGGAACAATATGAAGTTGCATGCCGCCAACCTCGGCATTCAAAATGAGGATGAGGAAATACGGCGCGTTTTGCACCTCGTGCGCATGGACGGCGCGGCGTCGAATAAGTTCAAGAACTGCTCCCTCGGCATGAAACAGCGCATCGGAATTGCCTTCGCGCTTTTGGGAAACCCTTCTCTTCTCGTTCTCGACGAGCCCATCAACGGGCTGGACGCCGACGGCATGCGCATCATGCGGGAAATCCTGACCGACCTTTCCCATCGCGGCGTGACCGTGCTCATCTCCTCGCATATCTTGGGCGAACTCGAAAAAATCGCCACCCATTATGGCATTTTGCGCCAAGGGAAGATGATCAAAGAGATGACGGCCGAGGAGCTCAACGCCGACTGCCCTACTTATGTCGCCCTCAAAACGGAGAATACGGAAAAGGCGCGGGACATCTTACAGCGGGCGTTCGGACGGGCGGAGATCGACGAACAGACGGGCGAGATCCGCGTCTATGGAGCGGACGCCGAAAATGTTGCGAGGTTCCTGTTTGCAAACTTCGGCATCCCCGTCACGGAGATACGGACGGCAAAGATCAGCCTCGAAGAGTACTATATCGATCTCATGCGGGAGGAAAGATAATGAGCGCGAAGGGAAATTGGAAGGACTTTGCAGGGCGGCTCAAGAGCATGCTCAAAGTGGACGCGCGGAGAATGTTCACGATGCCCACGGTGTGGATCATGTTCGGCATCTCCCTCGTGCTGCCCGTTCTCATCCTCGTGATGACCTCCTTCATCGGCGGGACCGATCCCGAAACGGGCGAGGCGGTAAAGATGTTCACAAGCGTCTGGCAGGCGATCGGCTCGGCGGGCGGGAATGCGATGAGCATGGATATCACAAGTATGTGCAACATCAATCTCCTGTACTTCCTTGTGGCGCTCTTCGTGTGTCTGTTCGTAGGTGAAGATTTCCGCAGCGGGTATGTAAAAAACCTGTTCACGGTGCGCGCGAAAAAGACCGATTACGTCCTCTCCAAGACGATCGTGTTGTTTGCGGCGTCGGTCGGCATGTTCCTCTTGTACTTCGTCGGCGCGATGATCGGCGGCGGGATCGCGGGGCTCCCCTTTAACGCCGCGGCAGCCGGCGTAAGCGCGGGCGGGATCTTTGCCTGCATGATAAGCAAAATTTTCTTCGCGCTCGTTTTCGTGTCGATCGCCCTGACGCTTGCAACCGTCGGGAAACAGAGACTTTGGCTCTCGATCTTGGGTTCCCTCGCGGCGGGAATGCTCTTATTCACGATGATCCCCATGATGACGCCGCTCAATTCGGGCGCATTCCACGTGGCGCTGTGCGTCGCCGGCGGGCCCCTGTTTGCCGCGGGGCTCGGGGCGGTGAGCATCGTGATTTTGAACAAGACAAGTTTGGTATAAAAATTTGAGCCCGCCGCGGTACGCGGCGGGCTTTGCTTTGGGGCAGTGAATTACGCAGGCAGGTCGATTTCGGTGACGCCGTCTTCTATCAAATAGCACATTTCCTCGTGCTCGTTGACGCCCTCTTGGATCTGCTGGGGCGTGAGTTTGATATATTTTATCGTCGCGTTGGCGAGCACCACGCGGCTTTCATCCATGATGCAACACTCCGCGGTGAGGAAGTTGCCCGTCTCGCGCACGATCTTCCCCCTCCCCACGAGCGGCACACCGTACGGCACGGGTCTTCTGTACTTTGTCTCCAAGGAGAGCGTCACGCCGTAGGTGAACTCGCCGCCCTCCTTCGCCCACAGGGCGCGCAGACCCATTTCGTCGAGCATCGCCGTGATGAGCCCGCCGTGCACCCTTCCGGGGTAGCTTTGGTGTTCTTCCCGATAGGAAAAGAGCGTGGCGACGCTGCCATCTTCCATGGAATAAAAGGGCGCGCGGACGCCGTAGACGTTATCCAGCCCGCAGATGGCGCACATCTTGCTGTTGCGCTGTTTCGTGATGACTTTCATAAAAACCTCGTTGGTGAGTTTTTTTTATTATAGCAGAAATTTTGCGCCGTGCAAAGAAAATTGCAAAATGTTGCAAAATCGTCGCAAAAAAACTTGCCTTTTCGCAAAAAAAATTGTACAATAAAACAGCTTGCAGAGATGGCAGAGTGGTCGATTGCGCACGGCTCGAAATCGTGTGATGCAGGAATGTATCCGGGGGTTCGAATCCCTCTCTCTGCGCCAAACCCCCCGAGGACAAAAGTCCTCGGGGGGTTTGGCGCAGAGAGAGGGTAAAAAGAAACCACGTTCGGGGGTTCGCCCCGCGCGCACTATTCGTCTACTAAGCGCGGCACGAGCACCGTTTTCGGTGCGAAGTAATCCCTCTCTCTTGACGCAGAAACCACGCTCGGGGTTCGTCCCGCGCGCTCGTCGGCGTACGCGTGCTTTTTACGCTTTTCTTGCGAAAAGGCTCTTTTTGCACGCGGTGCCTCCTCTTCCCGAAAAATCTTTGCTACGTAAATCTTTTTCGGGAGCCCTGCTGTCTACCAAGCGCGGCACGCCCCGCGCGCACTATTTTCGACCAAGGGCGGCACAAGCGGCACAGACGCGCAGTAGCCGTAGGCGAAGTAATCCCTCTCTTGGCGCGTTTGACATTTTCCGCGCCGTGCGCTACAATATCATTATAAAATCATCGCCACGGAGAATGTATCATGAACATCGAAGAATTGAGCGAGATCGTAAAAAAGGCCAACCTGCGCGCCATCCGAAGGGGGCTGCGGACGGCGGGGTTCCGCAACTGCAAATGGAGTTGGAAGCTCTGCAAGGCCTCGCTCTACGCCATTGCGAAGGCTCCCTATGAAAAGACGCCTTACTTCCCCGACGGAAAGGGAAACGAATACGTTGCCGACCTCTGCCGCGACGTAAAGGATTATGAGCAGTACGTGTTTGTGATCGTGCAGCTGCTCGCGCCGTACAAGCGCGGGGGCGACGATCTCTCCACCAAAAAAATGCCGATCTATGCCAAAAAAGTGAAATAGCGGGGCGGCTTGCCCTCTTATTTTTTAGAAGAAAGCGGCGGAATTATCCGCCGAAATTTTTTCTTTCCCCTTGCAATTTTCCGCGAATTATATTATAATGTGAATGCAAAAAAATCTGATTACTACGGGCGAAACCATGAAGAAGACAAGATTTTTTCTGACGATCCTTGCGATCATTATGCTGGTAGCCGGGCTCTGCGCATGCGGCAAAGGCTCCAAATCCGACCCTGTTTATCATGTCTCTTATGATACGAGCAAACCGACCCAACTTACTGTGGGCGACACGGTCGACTTTACCGAGTACTTCATCGTGACCGATGAGGACGGGAACGACGTCGCCGTGACGAATGACATGCTCGATTTGAGCAGGGCGGACACCTCCAAAGTCGGCAAGTTCATCGTGACGCTGACCGTCGGCAAGGAAAAGCTCTCCATTACCTTTACCGTATTTGCGAAGAAGGCGGATGCGGTGTACCACGTGGAGCTCGATACGGCCAAACCTACCCAACTTACGGTGGGCGATACGGTCGACTACACCAAGTACTTCATCGTGACCGACGGGGACGGGAACAACGTCCCCGTGACGAACGACATGCTCGATCTGACGAAGGCGGATACCTCCAAGCCCGGCACGTTTACCGTGACGCTGACCATCGGCGGGGAAACGAGATCCGTCACCTTTACCGTCGTTGCGAAACAGGACGATGAGCCGCCCATCGGCTCCGATGAAGCGTTCGCCCCCTATGCCGACCGCAGTGCGTGGAATTTCGCAGTCACCGTGACCGTTTCGGACAGCGGTAACTCTTATGAGGATTACTACGAATACGACGGAAACCGCGTTCTGAACACCTTCCTCGACGAAAATAACGATGAATATACCGACTATTGGGTCTACGGCACGACCACCGATACCTACACCGCCTATTATTATGACAACGGGGACGGCACCTACACGGAATACGGCGAGAATTCGGATAAATTTACCGAAAATTACGCCTATTGCTATCTCATCGACTTGACCTGCCTTGCCGATTTTGACTACACGGTGAGCGGGAGCGTGTACGCCGCCAAATCCCCGAACGATGCGGGCAACTACGTCATCGGCGAATACGAAGATACAACTTGGACGAGTTTCACCGTGACCGTGACGGACGGGAAGATCGTGAAGATGGTCGGGAAAATGAGCGACGGCTACACGATGGAATTTGCGTTTTCCAAACACGGAAAGATCCGGATCACCCTTCCGGATGCGGAGGGCGGCGGTTCCGACGTCGACCCCACCCCTTCCGGCACGATGGAGAAGCAGACTTACGATGCTTCGACCTTTGATAATGAGAGATTGCAGGATAAACTTCTCAAAACAGACGGCTCCATCGGGTTGCCTTCGACGGGCAACTATCATGCGCTCGTCATCCCCGTGCAGTTCAAGGGCGACACGATCTCGCAGGAGCAGCTCGATAAGCTCGAAATCGCCTTCAACGGCACAGAAGAACAGACAGGCTGGGAGAGCGTAAAAACGTACTATCAAAAGGCCTCCTACGGCAAGCTCAACCTGACGTTCGATATTCAAGACGTTTATCAAGCGCAGAACAACGCTACCTACTATGAAAAAAGTATTGATGGAGGCGATCTGGTCATCCTCAACGAGGCGCTCGCCTACTACGAAAACAAACTCGACCTCACGCAGTACGACACCAACAACGACGGCGCGATCGACGCGGTCTATCTCATCTATTCGGCGGACGTTGACTACAACACTGCCGACTTCTATTGGGCGTATGTGTATTGGGATAATGATACTACAACGTATGACGGAAAGGATGTCTCTTACTACCTCTTTGCGGGCTTTGACTTCATGGATGAAAAGACCGAAAATAGCCAAGGTTCCGGATACGACCCCGTTCCCGGGATGAAGATCAACGCCGAGACGTACATCCACGAATCGGGTCACCTTCTCGGGCTGGACGACTACTACGACTACGAGGAAACGAAAGGGAGCAACGAAGGGCTCGGCGGTGCCGACATGATGGACTACAACATCGGCGACCACGGCGTGTATTCCAAGATCATGCTCGGCTGGCTCACCCCCACCATCGTCACCGAGACGACGACCGTCACCCTCTCCCCCTCCGCCACAGAGGGCTCGGCGATCCTCATCCCGCTGAACTTCGACAATTCCTATTTCTGCGAATACCTTCTCATCGACCTCTACGCCGCAACGGGGCTGAATACAGTTCACTCTGACGACCTCTATGGCGGCGCAGAATACGGCGTGCGCATCTATCACGTCGCCTCGTCGATCGAAAACCCCTACCAAGAGGACGGCTACGGCTCCTTTACGGACAACAACAACTCCGTATCGGAGAACGCGCTCGTCAAACTCATCGAAGCCGACGGCACCAAGAAATTCTCCAATTCGGGAGGCAGTGCCGCCGCCTCCGATCTGTGGAAGGCGGGGCAGACATTCTCCACGGCATTCCCCAAATACACGCGGTACGACAACAAATTGCTCAACTTCGATATCGCGATCGGCAGCGTCTCGGCGACTTCGGCAACGGTCACGATCACATTTGCAGACTGACAACGCGCGGCGCCCCTCTCGCGGGCGCCGCTTTTTTCATGGTACTGCCGCGGCGCGAAATGCCCGCGCATCGGCACGCATAGAACTTCGCAAGAAAGGAGAACCTAACCGTATGTGCACCGCCATTGCTTACAGAACAAAGCGCCTCTACTTCGGGCGCAACTTCGACCTCGAATACTCCTACCGTGAGGAAGTCGTCATAACGCCGCGCGCCTTCCCCATTCCCCTCCGCCGCCTGCCCGCCCTCAAAACGCACTACGCGATGATCGGCATGGCATACGTGCAGGACGGCTTCCCCCTCTACTACGACGCGGTGAACGAAAGGGGGCTGTGCGCCGCGGGGCTCAACTTCCCGGGGAGAGCGCACTACTTCCCCGAGGCGAAAGACCGCGACAACGTTGCCCCCTTCGAGCTCATCCCCTACCTTCTCGGCACCTGCGAAAGTGTTGCAAAGGCGCGGGAAAAACTTGCCCGCCTCAACCTCGCCGCCATTGCGTACAGCGAAGAGCTCCCCCTCTCTCCCCTGCATTGGATGATCTCGGGCAGGGACGGCTCCATCGCGGTGGAGAGCACCTGCGACGGGCTGAAAGTTTACGACGACCCCGCGGAGATCCTCACCAACAACCCGCCCTTCCCCGAACAGCTCGAGCGGCTCACCGACTACGCCGCCCTCTCCCCGTTCCCGCCCGAAAACAAGTTCTCCGCGCGGCTTGAAATGAAGCCCTACTCGCGGGGCATGGGCGCAATGGGGCTGCCCGGGGACTTCTCCTCCCCCTCCCGCTTCGTGCGCGCCGCCTTCGTGAAGGAAAATTCCCTCTCCGACGGCACGGAGGCGGGCGACGTGGGGCAGTTCTTCCACTTGCTCGGCGCAGCGGAACAGCCCCGCGGAAGCGTACGGTGGGACGAGAAATGCGAATTTACCATCTACTCTTCGTGCTGCAACACCGAGACGGGCACCTACTTCTATACCACCTACGAAAACAGGCAGATCTGCGCCGTAAAAATGGGCGAAGCCGAGCGAAGCGGCAACGCGCTCCTCTGTTTTCCCCTCAAAGAGGAGCAGAGCATTTTCTATCATAACTGAACGGAAAAACCGCCCCCATATTGCAAAAAGGGTCGCACCTGCGACCCTTTTCCGTTGCGTATTTTTCTACCCCATTTGCCTTTTTATATCCGAAAAGCGGTGGCGGAAGAGTTCGGCGGCGCGCATCTCGACGGCCTCGCAGAAGGCGAGCACCGTCTCATCGCAATAGCCCGCAAAGGAGAAATCAAACATCACGCGGTTCCCGCCGCCCAAATCCACCTCAATGCGCACCGCAAAATCGGGGCGCGGCAAAACGGACGATCGCTTGTTCTTGTACGTTGAAAAGAACTTCCGCATACGGGCTTCGTACTTCTCCGCCTCGCCCTCCTCGAAGGAGACGGCTGAAAAGTAAGGCGCGGAAGAAACTTTATGCCCGTAGGCGACAAGGCACTGCGCGCTTCCCCGCAAAAAATGCGAAATGAGCTGCTCCTCGAGCTGTTCCATGCGGTAATATAGTTGCGGAAATGCAGCCTCCATCGCCCTTGCGTGCCCCTCGGTATCCATCGGATAGCTGACCATGCACGCCCCCTATTGTTCGCGGAAGAGTTCCATAAACGCACGGAGGGCAAACGGCACGCTGGCGTTCTTGGGGAGGGCGACGCCCACCGAGCGCGACGGCATGGCGGGGCGCACGTCGAGCTCGAAGAGCTCGCCCGATTGAAGCCGCCGCTTTGCGTACTCGCGCGGCAGACACCCGATGCCCATGCCGCTCGTAACCAGCCGCTTCATGAAGTCCCAACTGTTCACTTCGACGGCGGGCTGCAATTTTACGCCGTGGCTCTCGAAGAAGCGATCCACCTGCGTCCGCGCGACGGTGCTCTGCTCCAACAAGAGGAGCGGATATTTTTGCAGATCCCACACGGTGAGTTCCTCGCCCTTCAGATGTTCAAATCCCTTGCCCGCGACGAACACATCGTTGAGGAGCATGATGGACTGCGTGAGGCGGATGCCCTCGTCCTCCTCGATGGGCAAATTCAAAAACCCGATGTCGCACTTGTCGCTCTTGAGCGCTTCGATGATGCGGGGCGAGACGTCGGAGATGAGCTCAATTTTGACCTGCGGATATTTCTTGTGATACTCCACGATCTTCTCCGAGAGGATGTACTCGAAGATGGTCTCGGAGGCGCCGATGCGAATGGTTCCCGTGGCGCTTTGGCGAAGTTCCGCGAGTTTCGTCTCCACGCCCGTAAGAAGCCGCAGTGCGTTCTCCACGTCCTCAAATACGAGTTCCCCGCCCTGCGCGGTGAGCTCCATGCCTCTGTGCGTGCGGTGGAAAAGCGGCGTGCCGAGCTGGCTTTCGAGCTGTTTTACCGCCTGTGAGACGGCGGGCTGGGAGATATAGAGCTCCTCCGCCGCCTTGGTGAGGCTCCCGCACCGCGCCACCGTATAGAATACCCTGTAAAGTTCGAGATTGACCATTTCGTCCTCCTATTTTCCCACGCAGAATTTGGAAAAAATTTCGTCGATGACGTTCTCCGCCGCCGTCTCGCCGCCGAGCGCGCCCAAGGCATAGTACGCGCCGCGCAGATCCTCGGCATAGAGTTCGGCGGGAAGCCCGCCCTCCACCGCGGCAAGGGCGGCAAGAACGTGCTCCTGCGCCGCCTTCACCGCCTCGAAGTGGCGCTCCTCCATGAGGTACGCGCCGTCGTTCTCCGCGCCGTAGCCGCGCTCGTAGAGCATCTTTTTGAGCGCTTCAAGCCCCTCGCCCGTGTGCGCGGAGAGCGCAATATCGCCACCCCATCTGCCCAAATCACTCTTCGCTGTGACCGTGATGACGGGCGTACCCGCGGGAAAAGTCTCTTCGTCGCCCTCCTCTTTGAGGTAGACGATGACGTCGGCGGCAGAAATCGCTTTCTCGGCGCGGCGGACGCCCTCCTCCTCGACGGCGTCCGAGGTCTTTCGGAGCCCCGCCGTATCGGTGAGCACGAACCGCACGCCGTTTATCGAAAGTTCCCCCTCCAAGACGTCGCGCGTCGTGCCCGCGACGGGCGAGACGATGGCTCTGTCGTAGCCGAGCAGCGCGTTGAAGAGGGTGCTCTTGCCCGCGTTGGGTCTGCCGCAGAGGGCGACGCGCACCCCCTCTTTGAGCTTTTTCCCCGCGCGGTATTGGGCGGTGAGCGCCGAAAGAGATTGCCTGATTTCCGACAACATATTGCCGATTTCGCGCCGCGAGGTCGCATTTAAGTCCTCTTCGGGGTAGTCCACGTCGGCCTCCACGCTCGCAAGGCAGGTTTTGATCTTCTCTTGCAAAGCCCGCCCCTCGCGGGTGAGTTTTTCGCCGTAGAGAAGATACCCCGCGCGCACCTCGGCCTCGGAGGCGGCGTTGATCATATCCGCCATGCCCTCCGCCGCCGAGAGCGAGAGTTTGCCGTTCAAGAAGGCGCGGCGGGTGAACTCCCCGCCCTTCGCGAGCCGTGCTCCGAGTTCCGCCGTGCGGGCGAGCGCGGCGCGGGCGATCTCCGTTCCGCCGTGCAGGTGAAATTCCACCACATCCTCGCCCGTGAACGACTTCGGCGCGCGGAAATAGACGGCGAGGCCGTAGTCCTTCACCGTGCCGCAGTCGATCTCCCCCGCGTACATAAAATTGGGCGCAAATTCCCTTCGTCCGCACATGGTCTGCGCGATTTTGAGCGCGCCGTCGCCCGAGACGCGCACGATGGCAACGCCCCCGCGCCCCGCCGCCGTTGCGATCGCGGAAATGAGTTCCATACTCTCCTATAAGCGCAGGTTGTTGAAATGCGCAACAACCCGCTTCTCCCATAAATTTTAGTTATATTATAGCACGCCGATCGGCGGTTGTAAAATATTTGCCGCAAAAAAATTCCCGCCGAAGCGGGAAATTTTGTTCAAAAATCGGAGAACGGGTCGTCGTCCGAGGGCGGCGCATTGCCCGAGGGCGGCGCATTGCCCGAGGGCGTTCCGCCGAATTCGTTCCCGAAGGGCTCTTCGGGCGGAGCGGAGGGCGGAGGCGGCGTGTACGAGCCGCCCTGCGAGCCGTAACCGCCGTCGTAGGGGCCGTATTGCTGCTGTTGCTGCTGCGCGTATTGCTGTTGCATTCTGCGGCGCATGTAGGCGGTGTAGTCCACGGGCGTGTTGTTGCGCACCGCGAAGATGGCAAACCCGCGCCCCGGAAGCACCGCGGAGAGGAAGGTCAGAAGGAAGGGACTGCGCGCGTAATATTTGCGGTAGAAGGCAAAGAACAGCGTGCAGAAGACAAAGAGCACGACGAGGCTGAACACGTAGTTGATGATCCCGAGGATCCCGTAGTGCATGACCGTGTAGATCCACCCCATGCCCGCCGCCCCGAGCATCGACGGGGAGAGTTCGTAGTCGTTCGAATCCGGGGGCAGTTCCCAATAACCGGGCTTGAGGACGGCCAGTTGCAAGGCCATGGAAAAGAGATTGAGCGCGACAAATACAATCTCGCAGATCATCGTGATGAGCCCGATATTCTTGATCCTCGAGCCGAACAGGTTTGCCTCGCCCGCAAGTTTCCCCGTGAGATAGGTATTGGCAAACGGAAGAAAGCCGATCCAGCCGTGCTTGATGCCCGCCCTCTTGGCAAGTTTCATGAGCCCGAACCCGCCGAAGATGAGGCCGAGAAGATACAGCCCCCCGCCCACGCCGAGCACGATCCACCAATAGAGCCGTTGGTTGGCGATCAATTCCACCAAAGTGTCCGCACGAAAATTGACGTACTGCAAGACGAGTTGCGGTATGGAGATCCAGCCGATCACACCGAAAAGTTCCATCTATTCCTCCCAAGGCGTCCCGAACAGCGGAACGCCGTAATCCACGTTTTCCAACATGAGCCCGCGGGCGGGCATCGTCCTTGCGAGCAGCGCCCTCTCCCCCGTCTCAAAGGCCTTTAACATATCTTCTATACCCTTTCCGCAGCCGATGCAAACAAGTTCGCCCGAAAGAATGCGCACCATGTTGTATAAAAAGCCGTTGCCCGTCACCCGAATTTCGTATAAATAGAACAACGGTTTGCGGTTTTTGCAAATTTCCACCTTGTAAATGGTGCGCACCGAAGTCTTGGCGGAGGAGCCCGAAGCGCAGAACGCCTTAAAGTTATGCTCGCCCTCCAAAAGGCTCGCCGCCGTCTCCATGCGGAAGAGATCGGGCGTCTCACGAACGCGCACCGCGTAGCGCTCCAAGAGCGGAAGATCGCTCTCCGCCGTATAAAAACGGTAGCAGTACGTCTTTTTCTTGGCGCCGCGCGTGCAGTCGAAGCCCGCGGGCGCCGCCGCGCTTCTCAAAATGCGTACGTCGGGCGGGAGCAAGGCATTGAACCGCTCGCGCAATTTTTCGGGCGGCGTGGAAGTCTCGCCGTCCACGTGGCACACCTGCCCCAAGGCGTGGACGCCCGCGTCCGTTCTGCCGCTCGCCGCGACCCTCGTAGACGCGCCGAAGATCTCCGCCGCCGCGCTTTCCAAAACGCCCTGCACCGTGCGGCCGTTCTTCTGCGTCTGATAGCCCGAAAACTCCGTTCCGTCATATTGTACAAGCAAAACGTATCTCATACCGGTAGCCACAAAAACGCCTCATAGACGTTGAAGAGCACGACGCCCGTAACGAGGGCGGCGCCCATGAAAAATCCGATGAGGTCGCGCCACGAAAAGCGGAGTTTTTTATATTTCGTGCGCTTCTTGCTCGCCATGTAACAGCGGGCGTCCATCGCATCGCCGAGTTCATCCGCCCTTCGGAACGCCGA
>CANRFK010000026.1 GCA_947629875.1 uncultured Clostridia bacterium | reverse complement strand
CTTTCTCTTGTTCCGCCGTTCCGCATTTCGCTTCGCAGTGTTCCATACCAACCTCCTTGTCTTATCTTTTGAGCCCGCATTTCGAAGATATGACGGACTTCTTACTTGACGTAAACGTATTATAACATAAAGCAATTTATTTTTCAATAAAAAAATGCAAATTGTAAAAAATTGTCGCGGATTTTTCGCGGCTCCCAAAATAAGAAAAATTTTCCCGTCGCGTGGGGGCAGGAGTTGACATTTTGCGGCGACTGTGGTACAATCTTCCGTAAGCGTCAAAAGAAAACCCCCGCCCGCACGGCGGGGCTACGGAGAGATACTTATGGCAATCGATGAAAACAAATTTTCCGAGAGCGTGGAGCGGGTGCTTCACGCCGATTTCGGGTGCGACTATGAGAGCGCGGGCCCTCGCGAGCTCTACAACGCCGTCTCCAAGGCGGTCATGATTCAGGCGTTCGACGCTTGGAATGAGGGCAGAAAATCGCAGAAAAAGCGGTGCTGCTACTTTTCGGCAGAGTTCTTGATGGGGCGCTCCATCTACGCCAACCTTCTCAACCTCGGCTGCCTCGAAGCCGCGAGGAAGGCGCTCGAAAAGGTGGGACACGACCTCAACGACTTTGAGGAAGTGGAGGACGCCGCCCTCGGCAACGGGGGCTTGGGCAGGCTTGCCGCGTGCTACCTTGAAAGCGCGGCGACGATGGGCATTCCCCTCGACGGCTACGGCATCCGCTACCGCTACGGCCTCTTCCGCCAGACGTTCAAAGACGGCTACCAGCACGAGGAGGGGGACGATTGGCTCAAATGGGGGGATCCGTGGAGCATGAAGTGCGAGCGCGACGCCGTCATCGTGGAGTTCGCCGACCAAAAAGTGAAGGCGGTGCCCTACGATATGCCCGTGTTCGGCTATCAAAACGGCGTCGTCAACAACCTGCGGCTGTGGTCGAGCGAGCCCGTGCAGGAGTTCGACTTCGACGCCTTCAACGAGATGAAGGGGGATAGGACGGCGCTTGAAAACTTCAACGCCACCAAAATTTGCGATGTTCTGTACCCCAACGACAACACCATGATGGGCAAAATTTTGCGCCTGCGGCAGCAATATTTCCTCGTCTCGGCGTCGCTCCAAGATATCCTGCGCAAGTACAAGGCGCAGGGCAAGAAACTCAAAGATCTCGACAAGAGTTACTGCTTCCAGCTCAACGATACCCACCCCGTCATCGCCATTCCTGAACTTCTGCGCCTTCTCCGGAAGGAGGGCATGGAGTTCGAAGAGGCGTTTGAGGTGTGCGGCAAGGTGTTCAATTTCACCAACCACACCATCATGGCAGAGGCCCTCGAAAAGTGGGACGCCCTCGCCCTTTCAGACCTTCTCCCCGAGGTGTACGATCAGATCGTCGCCTGCCAGCACCGCTTGGAAGAGGAGGGGCTCGACAAGGACAAATACTACATCATCCGCGACAACGTCATCCAGATGGCAAACCTCGCCATCTACGTCTCCGCGAAGGTCAACGGCGTCGCCGAGATCCACACCAACATCCTCAAAACCGACGTTTTCAAGAATTGGTACGAACTCTATCCCAAGAAATTCGTTAACGTGACGAACGGAATCACGCCGCGCAGGTGGCTGCTTCTCAACAACCCCGAGACGGCCGCGCTCATCGACGGAAAGATCGGCAAGGCATGGCACACCGACCTCAGCGAACTTCGCAATTTGCGACCCCATATCCCCGAAATCCTGCCCGAATTCAAGCGCATCAAGGGGGAGAACAAGAAAAAACTCGCCGCATATATTGCCGAGCACGAGGGGGTGGACATCCCGCCCGAATTCTGCTTCGACGTGCAGGTGAAGCGCCTCCACGAATACAAGCGGCAGATGCTCAACGCGCTCTCCATCCTTTACTTCTATTTCGGAATCAAGGACGGAACGATCAAGGATTTCCCGCCCACGGCGTTCATCTTCGGCGCGAAGGCCGCCCCCGGCTACTACAATGCCAAGGCCATCATCAAATTCATCAATGAGATCGCAAAGCTCGTCAATTCCGACCCCGACGTAAACGGCGTGATGCGCGTCGTGTTCGTGCAGAACTACAACGTGAGCTATGCCGAAAAGATCGTGTGCGCGGCGGACGTCTCCGAGCAGATCAGCATGGCGGGCATGGAGGCGAGCGGCACGGGCAACATGAAGTTCATGCTCAACGGCACCATCACTTTGGGCACCCTCGACGGCGCAAATGTGGAGATCTGCGAGGAGGCGGGAGAGGAGAACAACTGCATCTTCGGCGCCACGGTGGAGGAGGTTTCCGCCATCAAGCAGTTCTACTGCCCCCGCGAGTTTGTGGAACAGGATGCCGAATTGAAGTGCGCCGTGGGTACCCTCATCGACGGCACCTTCGAGGATGAAACGGGCATGCTGCAAAAACTGTACGACAGCCTCATTAACGGGCACGAGCCCGACCGCTATCTCGTGTGCTTCGATTTCCGCAGCTATGTGGAGGCGAAGGAGAAGCTGCTGCGCAGTTACGGCACCGACGAATTCTACACAAAGTGCCTCGAAAACTTGTGCGCCGCGGGAAAATTCTCCGCCGACCGCTCGGTTTCGGACTACGCCCGCCACATCTGGAAAATCAAGTGAGGCAATAGGGGTTCCCCATAACGAACAGGCCGCCCGCCGACGCGATGCGTCGGCGGGCGGCCTGTCGTGTATCCTCCCAAAATTTCAAAAACAGCAAACCGTTGTTAAAAAAAGCGTCCCGCGGGGTGTTTTGCGGGACGTTTTGCAGGCAAGTTATCGGAGCGCATCCTTTTTCAGTTTTTTCAGCTTGGCGCATTCCGCCGTGATAGAGAAGGGGAACATGAAGAACGAAGCGATCAGGGTGAAGACGCAGCCGAAGAGGAAGCACAGCACCGAGGCGATCGCCGAGAGGATGGCGAGGAACAGTTTCACCGTGATGAGCCAGATGATGCCGTCCAAATTGAGGGTAAAGATGACGCCGGGCATGCGGAAGGATTTGAAGAAAAAGAAGAAGATATCGTGCAGCGTCTCGCTCCAGAACATCATATAGGCGAAGGTGAAGCCCATCGCCGCGAGCAGCAGCCCCCCGAGCGCGAGGGGTTCGCGCATGACGATCGCCGCAATGATGAAGCACAGAGCGAGCGCGATACCCACCACGCTGCCGCAGATAAGGCCGCGCCGGAACGCCGTCCTTTCCGTGTAATATGCCGATTTGCGCGCGCTTTTTTCGCGCTTCGCGACGCATTCGGGGCAGACAAGCTCCTGCGGCGCGCCGCGGCGCGAATAGACGCTGTACTTACTTCCCTGATAGAGGGGGCGTCTGCATGCGTTGCAGTACCCCACAATGATCTTGGGCGCGGGCGCTTCTGCGGGCGCGGGCGCGGGTATGGGAGCGGGCGTCGGAACGGCTGCCGCCACGGGCGCGGGCGCTTCTACGGGCGCTTCCTCGGGCGCAGGTTCTTTTGCGGGTGCGGGCTCCTCCGCACCTGCTGTGGTCTCGTCGTCTGCGTAGTTGAGGAGTTCATCCACGGTGATGCCGAAGATCTTGCACAGCCGCTGCACCGTCACGAGGTCGGGTTCGGAGATGTCGTTTTCCCACTTGGAGACCGCCTGCGCGGTCACGTTGAGCTTTTCCCCGAGCTCCGTCTGCGTCAGATCCAGACGTTTGCGGTGAAAAGCGATGGCTTCGCCACACCTTGTCATATACTTTGCCTCTTTTGGGATTTGATGATTTTATTATAATATGTTTTCACGCAAAGTGCACGCATTGGAATTCAACCAACCGTTGTTTTTTTAGACGTTTGGTTGAATTTGCACGGAGATACGGCGAAAAATATTGTCCGCGGGAAGGTCACGCTTCGGCAACGGCCTCCACCTCGGCAAGCGCACCCTTGGGCAGAGCCTTTACGGCAAAACACGCCCGCGCGGGTTTTCCCGTAAAGTAGCGGGCATACACTTCGTTGAACGCCGCAAAGTCGCAAATGTCCGCAAGGTAGCACGTCGTCTTGACGACGCGGGAGGGCGAACTTCCCGCCGCCTCCAAAATGGCGGAGATGTTCCTGCAAATTTGCTCCGTCTGCTCGGCGATGCCGCCTTCAACAAGGCTACCCGTCGCGGGATCGATGGGGATCTGCCCCGAAATAAAGAGGAGCCCGCCAGCCCTTACCGCCTGCGAGTAGGGCCCGATGGCGGCGGGCGCCTTTTCCGTGTGAACCGATTGCATCCTTTCTCCTTTCAGGCGAGGCGGAATCCCGCCGCCTGCAATTTCCTTTTGATCTCGGCGATGTGCTTGAAATCGCGCGTCTCCATGTCGATGCGGAGGAAGCATCCGATGACAGAGGAGCCCTCCGCGCCGTGTTCGTGGTGCACGCCCGTCACGTTGGCGCCGCACCCCGCAATGATCTGCGAGACCTCCACGAGCTGCCCCGGCTTATCGAGAAGTTCGATGTTGAGGGTGCACTTCCTTCCCGACATCAGAAGACCTCTGTCGATGACGCGGGAGAGGATGGTCACATCGATGTTGCCCCCCGAGACGAGGCAGCACACCTTCTTGCCGTTGAGTTCGGGCAGTTTTCCCGCGAGAATGGCGGCAACGGGCGTTGCGCCCGCACCCTCCGCCACCACCTTTTCCCGCTCGATGAGGGCGAGAATGGCGCACGCGATCTCCTCGTCGCTCACGGTCACGATGCCGTTGACGTATTTCTTGCAGTAATCGAAGGTGAGGCTCCCCGGCTGTTTCACGGCGATGCCGTCGGCAATGGTGGAGACGGAGGGGAGGGCTTCCACCTCGCCGTCGCGGAGGGAGGCCAGCATGGAGGGCGCGCCCGCCGCCTGTACGCCGTACACCTTCACGTGCGGGGCGACCGACTTGATCGCGAACGCCACGCCCGCAATGAGCCCGCCGCCCCCCACGGGCACGACCACCGCGTCCACATCTTTGAGTTGCTCTGAAATTTCCAGCCCGACGGTGCCCTGCCCCGCGATGACGTCCTCATCGTCGAAGGGGTGCACAAAGGTGTAGCCGCGCTCCTCTTTGAGTTCGAGCGCGCGGCGGTAGGCGTCGTCGTACACCCCGGGCACGAGGCAGATCTCCGCGCCGTAGTGGCGGGTGGCCTCCACCTTGGAGATGGGCGCGCCTTCGGGCAGGCAGATGAGGGAGCGGATGCCGTTCTCCGCCGCGGCGAGGGCGACCCCCTGCGCGTGGTTGCCCGCCGAGCATGCCACAACGCCCAGCTTCTTCTCCGCCTCCGTCAGACGGGAAATTTTATAGTACGCGCCCCGCAGCTTGAAGGAGCCCGTCTTTTGCAGATTTTCAAGTTTCAGGTACAGTTCGCACGCGTCGGTGAGCCGTCCCGCGCGCACCACGTCGGTGCGGTAGATGGCCTTTTTGAGAACGCGCTCCGCATCGCGGATCTTTTCGAGTGTCAACATTTTTCACCGCCTTTTATGCAATTATACGGCTAAACAGGGGGATTGTCAAGCGAAATGCGCATACGCGCGCAGAAGAAAACCGCCGTTCGGCGCGGCGGTCACTGTGGCAGGTATCCCTCGAAGATGATATTGTCGGCGTGTTTTCTTGCGTCCGCCTCTTCCTTCTCCGAACGCACCACCCACACGAGTTTGGTCTTTTTGAAGCGAAGCACCTTCTTGCGCAAAAAATCTTCCCTGCGGTAGCTTATAAAATCAGGCTTCACAAGGCAGTTGAAGGGCATCGACCTAATGGTGAACATCTTGAAGCCCTTCGCGGCGTCCCTATCGGCGGTGCCCAAGATGCCGCACGGCACGTCGGGGCGCAGTTTTTTGAACGCCTTCACATAGAAGGGCTGGAAACTCTGCACGGCAACTTCTCCCTCGTAGTGTTCGAGGGCTTTATGGAGGGCGGCGGCGATCCTCTTGGGCTTTACGCCGTCCATGTTCTTGATCTCGATGAGAAGGGGCACCCGCCCGCCTACGAGTTTCAACACCTCGGAAAGGAGGGGGATCTGTTCCTCCGTGCCCTCGAGGCGCAGGTGTTTGAGCTCGGGCACCGAGCACTCCGCCACGGTGCGTTCGTCGCCCGTCATGCGGATAAGGTCGTCGTCGTGGAAGATGACGAGCCGCCCGTCCGAAGAGAGGCGGACGTCGGTCTCGATGGCGTAGCCGTGTTCCACGGCGGCGCGGAAGGCGGGAAGGCTGTTTTCGGGAACATCTATATGAAGCCCGCGGTGCGCAAAGGGGCGGCGGGTGAGAAATTCGTACGTTTTCATGCAGACATTGTAACAAATTCGCGCGGGAATTGCAATAGCGGTTGCAAATTTTTTCAAGATAATTTATAATAAACAGCGAAAGGAACGTAGTTATGGCAGAGGCAAACAGGAATATCCGCAATTTTTGCATCATCGCGCACATCGACCACGGCAAGTCGACCATTGCCGATCGCATCATGGAACTCACGGGGCAGGTAAGTAAGCGCGACATGGAGGAGCAGCTCCTCGACAGCATGGATATCGAGCGCGAGCGCGGCATCACCATCAAACTCGCGCCCGTCCGCATGTTCTATACGGCGAAGGACGGGCAGGAATACGAGTTCAACCTCATCGATACCCCCGGCCACGTGGATTTCACCTACGAAGTCTCCCGTTCGCTCGCGGCGTGCGAGGGGGCGGTGCTCGTCGTGGACGCCACGCAGGGCGTGGAGGCGCAGACGCTCGCCAACGTCTACCTCGCCCTCGACAACGACCTTGAAATCGTGCCCGTCATCAACAAAATAGACCTGCAATCCGCCCGCATCGAGGAGACCAAGAAGGAGATCGAGGACGTCATCGGGCTGGACTGTTCCGAGGCGCCCTGCGTCTCCGCCAAAGAGGGCACCAACATGCAGGACGTGTTGGAGGCCATCGTCCAATTCGTCCCGCCCCCCAAGGGCGACCCCGAAGCGCCGTTGAAAGCGCTTATCTTCGATAGCTATTACGATAATTACAAGGGCGTCATTTTATTTGTCCGCATGAAGGACGGCTCCGCCAAGGTGGGGGATAGGATCCGCGCGTTCCTCTCGGATAAGGTGTACGAGGTCACCGAAGTCGGCGCATTCTCGCCCCGTCTCCAACCCAAGCCCGTCCTCCTCGCGGGGGAAGTGGGCTATATCGCGGCGTCCATCAAATCCATCGAGGACGTCGCCGTCGGCGATACCGTCACAGGCGCCGACCGCCCCGCCGCCGAGCCCCTGCCGGGCTACAAAAAAGTCCAGCCCGTCGTCTTTTGCGGCATCTACCCCTTGGACGGAAGCAAGTTCCTCGACCTCAAAGAGGCCATCTTGAAACTCAAACTCAACGATGCCTCCCTCACCTTCGAGCCCGATAACTCCGTCGCTTTGGGCTTTGGCTTCCGCTGCGGCTTCTTGGGGCTTCTCCACATGGAAATTATCCAAGAGCGCATCGAGCGCGAATTCAACCTCGACATCATCACCACCGCGCCGTCGGTCTCCTACCTCGTCCACAAGACGAACGGCGAGGAGTTCTACGTCGATAACCCCTCGCACCTGCCGCCCGCCGCCGAAATCGAATATATGGAGGAGCCCATCGTCAAGGCGGAGGTGTACTCCCCGCCCGACTATTTGGGCTCCGTCATGGACTTGTGCCAGGATAAGCGCGGGGTGTTCAAGGATATGACCTACCTCGATACCCGCCGCGTCAAACTCGAATACCGACTGCCCCTCAACGAAATTGTGTACGACTTCTTCGACGAACTCAAATCCCGCACCAAGGGGTACGCGAGTTTCGACTACGAAATTGCGGGCTACGAGCGGAGCAAACTCGTCAAGTTGGATATTTTACTCAACGGAGACCCATGCGACGCGCTCTCCACCATCGTGCACGAGGAACGCGCCTACGCCCGCGGCAGGATGCTGTGCGAAAACTTGAAGGACGCCATCCCGCGCCAACTCTTCGAGATCCCCGTGCAGGCGGCGATCGGCGGGAAAATTATCGCCCGCGAAACGGTCAAGGCCGTGCGGAAGGACGTCCTCGCCAAGTGCTACGGCGGCGACATCACGCGCAAGAAGAAACTTTTGGAGAAGCAGAAGGAGGGCAAAAAGCGGATGCGCCAGATCGGCACCGTCGAAGTCCCCAGCGAAGTTTTCATGCAGATCTTAAAGACGAATAAGGATAAGTAAATGGGATTTTTCGATGAAGTTTACGCCGTCGTTATGCGCGTTCCCAAGGGGAAGGTCACAACGTACGGCGACGTCGCACGCATGGTCGGCCGCCCGCGTGCCGCGCGGCAGGTGGGGTGGGCGCTCCACGTCA
Organism: uncultured Clostridia bacterium; assembly: GCA_947629875.1. GTDB lineage: Bacteria > Bacillota > Clostridia > Christensenellales > Borkfalkiaceae > Gallimonas. Next base: position 5,563 of record CANRFK010000026.1, on the reverse strand, counting down.
ATCCGTTCCCGGGAACCGTGCCCTGCCACAGAGTGGTGTTTAAGGATGGCAGGGTGTGTTCGGGCTTCGCCTTCGGCGGGCCTGAAGTACAGCGCGCCCTCCTCGAAAGCGAGGGGATCGTATTCGGCGCGGATGATGCAATCGACATGGCAAAATACTGTTGGGAGGGGAAATAATGCCCGGCATCTACATCCACATTCCGTTCTGCAAGCACAAGTGCACGTATTGCGATTTCACGTCCTTCCCCGACAAGCTCAGCTTTGCCGAGGCGTATATGGCGTGCCTCTACAAAGAAATGCAACTGCGCGCCGAAGAACTCAAAGACGTCACCTTCGATACGGTGTATATCGGCGGCGGCACGCCGTCCGTCATCGACCCCGCCTATATCTACGGCGCGATGAAGCAGGTAAAAAAGCTGTTCAAACTCTCCAAAAACCCCGAGGTGACCATCGAGATGAACCCCGGCACGGTGAACGAGAACAAGATCGCCACGTACAAGCGCGCGGGCATCGACCGCTTTTCCATCGGCTTGCAGACGGCCATCGATGAACAACTGCAAGAGTTGGGCCGCATCCACAACGTGCGCGATTACCTCTACTGCACCTCCCTTCTGGGGGGGGAAAATTTCTCGGCGGACGTCATGCTCGGGCTCCGCGGGCAGACCAAGGAGGACGTGAGAAAGACCATCGGCATCGCCGTGGGGAGCGGGGCGAAGCACATCAGCATGTATGCTTTGACGCCCGAGGACGGCACGCCCATCTATACGCAGTATTTGAACGGTGAACTGCCCGACGGTGACGAGGTGCGGGAGCTCTATGACTACGGCTATTCGCTCCTCAAAGAGGCGGGCTTTGTCCGCTACGAAGTGAGCAATTTTTGCAGGATGGGGTACGAAAGCCGCCATAATTTGAACTATTGGCGGCGGGGAGAATACATCGGGTTCGGCGTCTCGGCGAGCTCCTTTTTCTACGGCAGAAGGTTCACCAACACCATGAATTTAGACGAGTACATGAAGTGCGTTTTGTCGGGCTTCTTGCCCGTCGTCGAAAACGAGAAGGTGGAGACGGAGGACGCCAAGTTTGAGTTCGTCATGCTCGCCCTGCGCACCGCGGAGGGCATCTCCGCCGAGAAATATCGGGAGGCCTTCGGCACCGATTGGAAGGAGGACTTCGCGGCGGCCTATCAAAAGACGGCGCAGTACATGGAGACGGAGGGGGACAGAACGCGCATCAAGGACGAACATCTCTACGTCCAGAACCAGATCCTCATCCAATTCGCCCCGTAGGTTACCCCGAATTTTGCGTTTTCGCTACATTCGCATGCACTTGACGAAATTTCCTTCGGGAAAGCAGTAAAATACGGAATATTCAAAGAGAGGGCTCGCGGCAATTTGCCGCGAGCCCTCAAAGAGCCTTGGGAAAGTCAGCATGCGGGTTTCCCGCCCGTTGTGAGGCAAGCGTGCGCTGTGGCAGTTCTCTTATTTGCCCTTCCGAAGATCAAAATCTGCGCCTTTTCCGGATGATAATGACGATCGCGGTGGCGGCGGCTGCGGCGAGGGCGGCAGAGCCCACGCCGATCATCGCCCATGCGACCTTGCCGAGACGGGGGCCGCCGGAGCCGGTCGATGTGTCGCCCAGCGGCTCGATCTCCTCCTGCGGCTTTAAGATCTCGCCGCAGCGCGAGCAACGCACCCCGTCGGTGAGTCCGCTCTCCGTCTCGGTGGGGGCCTTCCCGGGGATGATCTCTTCAACGTGGCCGAGGTCATCGATCACGGTGCAACCCTCAATCGCGTCGCAACGGGAGCATTTCTTGCCTGCGGTGTGCCCCACGTTGGTGCACGTGGGGTCTTCTTCGGCGATCTCCACGGAGAAATCGTGGCCGCGCGGGTCGATGTGCCGGACGCCTTCGCCTTCCAAGCCGCAGCGCGTGCAGACGCGCCCCGCCCCGTGGCCTGCAGTCGTGCAGGTGGGTTCGAGCGCCGCGCTCCATTCAAAATTGTGATCGAGGGGCTTTATTTCTTCGATGTCCTTTACAAAGCCGCAGACGGCGCATTTCTGGCCCGCGGTGGAGCCGTAGCCTTCGCAGGTGGGAGCCACCGCGTCGACCTTTTCAAACGTGTGCCCCAAAGCCGCGTGGCCGCCCTCAACCTCTTCGCCCCGATACACGCCATTGATGTTGATGGGAATAAACTCGGTAATGCCGTCTTTGTATTCTTCCGGTACGTCAGGGCCCTTCAGCGCTAATGTGACATCCTCCAAGCTGATGGAGAAGTTGAAGAAGAAGGTCTCGGCTTCCGTGCAGGTGGCTTCCGTATGCGTATCGCAATCAAACTTGAAAACGACCTCCTCAATATGATGACATCTGGCCTCTTCGCTCAGCCTATCTCTTAATTCCGTATCTCCGTTGTTGTCTGCTTCTTGTGCCTGCGCAAATTTCTCCCAATCTCCGATTCCTTCGCAAATCAGATAGTAGGTCACCACCGCAGTGGTTTTTACGACTGTTTCCTCTTGCACGAAATAGATGTTGCCATCTTCGTCAAACATATTTGTTTCTATCGTTTCTTCTTCACGGATGAACTCGATGGTATAGCCTTTGGCATGGTCTCCGCGCTTATCCAACTCATACGAATGGCCGATCATAGGCATTTCCACCTCTCCGCCGTCGTCGGGGCAGGGGGCGCCGCAATCTTCGCAGAGATGGGGGCATACACCTCCCGGTTTCGCGCATGTCGGATAGCTCCCGCCTTCCGGAGCCCCGTATTTGTAGTTATGTCCTTTTTTGGGAATGACGAGGTCGTGCTCGCGGTAGAGCGTCGTGCCGTTTATATCATCGAACTTGCAGCCGCAGATCGAACATGTCTTGTATGCAATCGTGCCTTCTTCCGTACAGGTCGGCTCCTCCCGCTCGTGAACTGCGGTGAGGCTGTGCTCGGTGTGCAATTTGAGCGTCTTGCCCTCCATGCTCTCGTCGAGCGTCAGCTCGGTGATGTAGTTCTCGGTGCCCACGACCTGATAGACGTAGGGGAGTTCGCACGTGATCTTGTTCTCCTCCGCCGTGGCGTTCGCCGCTCTCGCCCTTGCCTGCGTTGCCGTGCCGATGACTACGGGCAACTTGATGGTATCGAGGGCGACGCAGTTGTCGAACATGCGGTAGAGGTTGGCATTCTCGTCAAACTCGAAATGGGTGAGATCCATGCCGGTAAGGCTCGTGCAGTCGCCGAACATCCTGCCGAAGGAGAGCACATTCTCCGTTTGGAACTTGGAAACGTCGACCGATGTGAGCGCTTTGCAGCCATAGAACATATTCATTGCGCCGCGCATGTACGTCGTGTCGAAGTTGTCGAGTTTGAGCTCCGTGAGCTTCTCGCAGCCCGAGAACAGCGAACCGCACTCGATGGGGGCGAGGATGGTGCCGGGGTACACGAATGCGATCTTGTTTTCACCCGTCGCCTTGTTTTCGTAGCGGTAGAGGCGGATATAGGTATCGAATCGGACGTAGGTGTCCTTATAGTCGGCGGAGGGGACGTCCTTCACGAATTGGATGCTCGTGAGCTCTTTGTAGTCCTTTACATAGGTCTTCCACTCGCGGCTGAATTGGCGCGGCACGGCTTGGTCGCCGTAGTCCTCGTTGCCGTCTTTGTCCTTCGTCGCGGGATAGTCGTCCGCCGCAACGGGGGTACCGTACTGCACATTGAGGAAGCTGATATTGAAGGGCTTTTCTTTGAGGGTGGTCACGATCACCTCGTGCTCCGCCATCTCCAATTCGCCGCTCGTGTACACCATTTTGTTGAAGATGGGCGTATCATTCAGGTCGATATTGTCCTTTGCCACGCCGTCCACGGTGATGGAGGCCGTGCCGTAGTCGGGGTTGGTGTCGGCATACAGCTCGAACCCGTTCCCGAGGAATTTGAACTTGAATACCGCGCCCGCCTTTGTGGTGGAGAGCTTGCCGTTCGCGGCGTTCTCCACAAAGCCTTCCGCCTCGTCCTTTTTGAGCTCATCCTTGTTCGTCATATAGTTGGAGGGCTTTACGGTCTGGCTCAATTTGGATTCGGTGCCCGCATACACCTCACGGATGACAGTATTCCCGCTGTTTTCGGTGATGATGAGTTTGAAATACTGTATCTGCGTGCGCTGGAAGCTGATCCTCTGCTTTGCGGCGTTTACGTTGGAACTCTCGCCCTCAAACAGTTTGTGCCAGCCGTTCACATCGTCGTCTCCGCCCGTAGCGACTTTTCCGTTCTCATATTCGCTCCCCGTGCAGCCGTACAGCTCATATTTCAGCAACTTGTCGTTGCCGTTGGTGCGGCGGATGATGTCGAAATAGTTGAAGGTCTGATCCGCCTTTGTATCGATGACGAACACGTGGGGCGTCGGGGCGGTGTAGCCCTGATATTTGGAGTGGTAGAAGGTGCTCTCGTCGCCGTCTACCATGTTCGAGGCGGGCGTCCCGTTCTCGCTGTCGGGTGCCTCCAAAACAGTCCACCCATAGTTGGAGTGCTGATAGTCGATCGTGGCATTCTTGATGCTGTCGACGAACTGCGGCTGCCAACCCTTGAAGGCGTCCGCCTTTTTGAGGTCGTCGTCGGTGACGTCCGCGCCGATGATGTTCCCGAAGGGGATATCCTTGATATCCTTCAACGCCACATCCTTCTCATCGGGCGAGCGGAGGCCGATGTGCAGGTGTCCCTTGCCGCCCCAGTTGACGAGGTCGGCGGAGACAAAGACGGTGTCGCCCTCTTTGAGGGTGACCGTCCACTTGCGGCTCTCTTCAAAGCTCTGCTTGTCGGACGGCGTTGACAATGTGCAGTCGGGCTTTCCGCTCTCATCGGTTTGATTTCTGTAAAACCGCACTTCGGAGGCGTCGTCCGCCCGCGTATAGAAGGTGTACTCGCCGCTCTCTGTCGCGCGGAAGCGGAATTCGCTATGGAAGTACTCCATATTCGTGTGGTTGAAGTCCGCCTTGCACGCCACGCTGCTCGTCTCGGTGGAAGTAGCAGGGTGCTTTTCGGCATACGCCTTTGCCTGCGCGACGGTGGGGCGGTCGGAGCCGGGTAGCTTCTGTTCCCGCGTGCCGAGGTCCCAGACCTCGGTATACACGCCGTTGTAGAGGAGGCGCAAATTCACGTTGAGCGTGACTTGCCGTCCGCCCTCGGTGCGCACGATGATGTCGAAGCGGTCGTATTCGGTCACTTCATCGGGCGGCGTGTACGTCACAGTCTCTTTTTCCCGCTCGTATTTGATTTCCCCGTGCAGCGCCTTCGTCACCGAGACGATCTCCACTTTTTTGGGCGAGGAGAAGTTGCCCTCGCTCACATCGAACACGGTGGGGTGCTTGCCGTCCACGTCGTGTTTTCTCGCCGTCTCGTGCCCGTCGATGCCGTTCGCCCAGCGGTACGCCACGGGGACGAAGTCGGGCAGATTGTGCAAAAATTCGAGTTGGCTGTCGGTGAACATGCTATCTTTGATGTTGGCGAAATAGTTCTTGTTCACCCAGTCGAGAATGTTCACGCGGTCGACGACGCCGATGCGGTAGACGAAGTCGGCGCGCTTGTTGGCGCAGT
>CANRFK010000025.1 GCA_947629875.1 uncultured Clostridia bacterium | reverse complement strand
CAACTGCGCAGATGAGCCCGCCCACGGCAAACGCCTTTACAAACATGAGCAAAATATTGACGTATTCCATATATGTACCGCGCCACCCCCATACCGCCCCACCGCGTTTCCATTTTTCTCCTCATACCGAGCCCGCAGGGCGAGCGTATCTTTCCCCCTACCGCTCCAATACGACGGCGTGCGCAATGCAGGGAATGCTCTCCCCCTGCCCCGACGAGACGGTGGAGAGCAGCGCGCCCGTCGCCACGAACAAAATTCTGCGGAACGCCCCCGCGAGCATCTTGCTGTACAGATAGGAGTTGAGCACCACGGCGGAACACCCCGCGCCGCTCCCGCCTTGGTATTCGTCCTCGATGACATTGTAGATGATCTCGCCGCAGTCCACATGCCGCTCTGAAATATCCAGCCCCTTTTCCCACGTGAGGTCCTTGAGAATGCGGCTCCCGAGCGCGCCCAGATCGCCCGTCACGATGAGATCGTACGCTTCAAGATCCTCCTTCGTGCCGCGGAAATGCGCCAATATGGTGTCCGCCGCCGCGGGCGCCATGGCGGCGCCCATGTTGTTGACGTCGGTGATGCCGAAATCTACGACCTTCCCCAAGGTCGCCGCCGTAATTTTAATGCCGTCGCCTTTATCGGAGAGAAGCGCCGCCCCCGCGCCCGTCACTGTCCACTGTGCCTGCGGCGGGCGGGTGCAGCCGAGTTCGAGGGGGTAGCGGTACTGCCGTTCGGCGGAGGCAAAGTGGCTGCCCGTCGCCGCGACGGCGCGGTGCATGAGCCCGCCGTTGATGAACGCCGCCCCCACCGCGAGGCTCTCCGCCATCGTGGAGCACGCCCCGTACACCCCCAAAAAAGGCACGGAGAAATCCCGCGCCGCAAAACTTGCGGAGATGATTTGGTTCAAAAGATCGCCCGAGACGATGCAGTCGATCTCTTCCCGCTTGAAGCCCGCATTGGAAATTGCGCCGTCGATGACGTGGGAGAGCATCTTGCACTCCGCCTTTTCGTAGGTGCTCTCGCCGAACATGTCGTCGGCGAGCGCCGTCTCCACATACCGCCCGATGATGCCCTCGCACTCCTTGGGCCCCGCGATGGTGCTCGTCGCAATGATGCGCGGCTCACGTTTGAAATAGATGGTCTGATTTCCCATAAAAATATGCCCGACTGCATTTTCTGCAATCGGGCAAAAGTTATGTTATTTGTTCGCGTTTTTTCCGGCTGTGCTCTGTCGCCGCCGGAGAAGCACAGTAAATTCTGTCAAGTTCTACTTTTCCCTATTCGGCTCTTCCTGTTCGTCCGGCGTGGGCTCCGCCTCCGCAGGCGCGTCATCCGCGCCCGCCTCTTCCCCGAGCGGCACGGCAACGGCCTTTTTGCGCTTCAATTTCTCAAGCAATCTGCGGAAGTAGTGCCGAAAATCCTTATTCAACAAACTTACAACGATGCAAATCGGAATAGAGAACGCAAGCGAGATGCAGCCATTGACAAGCAGCTCTATCCACTGGCTTTCAAAGTGTTGCATGCAGAAATGCGTGGCGAACATAGCGCCGACAAATAGGATGATATAGAGGTAATTGCGCAAATAGTACTTCTTCGCGCTCGCCTCAAACGCATGCCTGTACAGCACGTAGGGCTCGACGATGTGGCATATAAAAATGTTGGTGATGATGGTCGCAACGATCACGCCGACGACGCGGTAGTCCTCGGGGAACACGCAAACAAACAGAATGGAGAGCCCGATATTGATGAGCCCTTCGATGAGCGGCTTCCAACGGTCATGGTAAAATGTCCCCGTCGCGTCGCGGAAAAGTAAGACGGTCTGCCGCATAAATTGGATGAAATAATCGACGGTGATGACCATCGCGATCGCGCGGGAAAGTTCGAGATTTTTCCCGAACAGAATGGTGACCAAATTATCAATGACGGCATAATAGCCGAGGAAGAAGATCATGCCGAGAACAAAATTCAACGTGTGGAAAAAGCGGCAATATTTCCGCGCGCTCTCCTTCCCCTCCTCGACGAACATGTGCCCGATGACGGAAGTCAGCGGCGTGAAGCACAGCATGAGAACGCCCGACATCGCGACCACGACCGTCGTATAGTTGGAATACTTCCCGAGAATGACGATGCCGATAAAGGCGGAGATGATGATGCTGTCGGCAGTATTCACGAGCGTCCCGCCGATCTTGTGCATGAACATCGCCTTGACGTTCTTTACGACTTCCTTCTTCGTCCCGCCGTCGATTTTCTGCTTGTTGGTAATGATCGCGCCGTGGCGTTTCCGCGCGATGATCTCCGTCGCCACCCACTGCAAAACAACCGAAAAAATGCGGCAAGCCAAGAACCAGACAAAGGAACGCGTAAAAATCAGGACGATCATTTGCAGCCCGAGTTGCAAAATTTGCCCCAAGGAGTTGATCGTCGTCGTAATATAGTTGTTTTTGTATGCGTTGATGAGCGACGTTTTGGAACTGAACCCGTACGACAAAACGACGGAGACGAGCATGAGCGCAAACGTCAGGTACAAATTGACGCTCGTTACCGAATAGTCCTTCGCAAAGAACGGAAGCGCGGGCATCAGGGCGCAACCGATGACCAAAATGATGCCGCCGATCGCAAAATACAGTTTGGTGAATAACCCGTACAGCGCGGAGACCTTGTTGTTGTCCCCCTCCACGATGGGCTTGTACATACAAAACGTGATGGCAGTCCCCACGCCGAGTTCCGCCACCGACAAAAAATTAAGAATTGAAATATAGAGGGAATTGAGGCCGTTGATCGCATTCCCGATATACGCGATAAGGAACCTTCTCACCAAGATATCGGCGATCAGGATGACGATCTTGAATGCAATTGAAACGGAGGCATTCAACAGCCCTTTCTTTTTATCCATAGCGCGTGTTCCCTTTCCGAACGCTATCCTATTTTCCCGCTACCGAATCGGAGAAAACCAAACCGTACGTAAACAGAATGATGATCCAATTCGATGCCGAGAACAAATAAACTTCAAAATAGCTCATGATCGTGATCGTGAGCAAAAATATTGCGGGAAAGCGACTCACCTTATTGTTTTTGTCGCGGTACGGCTGCGCCGCGAGCCGGGCGAACGCAAGATAGAAAAATACGAATGCAAAGATGCCGTAAGCTGCAAGTAGACCGAGCGGCATATTGTGCGCATTCATCACAACTTTCCCAAAGCTGGAGCCCGCTAAATACTGCGCTTCATTCAAATGGCTCCCTACGCCAAACCAAAAATGCTCGCGGATGGATTCAAATGCAAAACCCCAAATCGTCTGTCTGCCAGTAAAAATATCCTTCCCGAAGATGACAAGTTTCCCGTAGCCGACTGCGGGGAAGAGCACTTCCGCATACAGCCACGCGAGCACAATTCCGAAAACCGAGAACAGCAATATCGTCCAAAAGACGGTGCGGGGCGAATAGCTGTTCTTTTTCCAAGCCCTGCAAACGAGCGAGACGAACACAAAAATCAGTTCGCCGAGGAGCGCCGTGCGGGAGATGTAGTAAAATTGCAGCAAAAAGCAAATGACGACGAGTACAATATTTTTCCATGAACGCGCACTGCACAGCCGCGTGAAACTCACACAGAAGAGCAACGTGAGCAAAAAAGCGCAGGTATTCGGATTGAATTTCCCCTTTGCAAGTTCAAGTTGGGCGTTCCCCCGCACGCCGTTCAGCAGAACAAGGGCAATCGCAACCACAAAGAGCCAGAATATCGCGTTGCGTTCTCCATTTCGCAGCGGATCCCTATTTATGATAAACAATCCGAAAAGAATGGAGAGCAAGCCGAATGCCTTTTCTATCCCCGAATTTGTCACGAGAACAGACGCGATCAAGGCGCACGCAACGGCCAAGAGGATAGCGATCGTACGGTAGGAGATGCGGATATCCCGCAACGATAAAAACAAAATTTCAAAGGCAAAGACGGCGATCGAGAGCAGCGGGAAAATGTATCCCCCGAAAAAGGTTCCTTCCAGTTCGACAAAAACGGGAAGATAGAATTGCAGCAACATGCTCACGATCAAAACAACAGAAAGATAGAAAGAGCAAGTATGCCCTTCCCGCTTCTTCACGGTCGTAAGATAGTTGTTTGCCTCAATCTTTTCCATCCGTCCCGCCTTTCTCCCCGTGTTTTTGATGAGATGCCCGAAACCGTTTCCACGCTAAAACGGGGTGACGGAGACTATACAAGATCCTCCCCCATTTTTCGCCGTGATGTTTCTTGTAAAATAAGTATTCTTTTTCGCGCTTGTCGAGCCAACTCGCGTCGTAGTGATGGATCGAGCGCGTATTTTCGGTGATGTTCGCCTTTTTCCATTTCACGCCCATCGGCTGGAAATATTCCATGGGATAGACGGTAACCCCTTCGGTCTGTTGCAGCGTGTTATCGAGGCGGAGACCTTTTTCCGTTAAAAGACGGGTAAAGATCTTGGGGCTTGTGATCTCCTCCATTTTTTCGACGGAAAACTCCAATGCCTGATAGCGCTGCATGAGCTCGCCGAAGAACGGATCGTGCGGCTGTGCGGCATAGAGAATGAGCCCGGGCGCCACCCACTCGGGAGACTCAAACCCCATAAAAGAGGTTTCGGTGAGATCGTCGATGCCCCTTATAAACTCCACGTCGGTATCGACATACAGCCCGCCCTCATGATAAAGCGCATGGATGCGCACGTAATCGGAGACGAACGCCCACTTCTTCGCGGCATACGCCTCCGCCACGAAGGGCAAGGAATTTACGTCGAAATTGCTCTCGTCCCAACGCTTGATCGTATAATCGGGGCAGAACTTTTTCCACGTCTCCATATAGCGTTTTGCGCTCTCGGGCAGAGGATTTCCCCCAAACCAGCAATAATGCAGAATTTTAACCATATCACAACCGAGCCAATATGCCGTAAAAATGCCAACGAAGCAGTCGCAGATAGACGGCATACTTGAATTTTAATTTTACCTTGATCGATTTGAGGTAGGCAACCACTTCCTCATCTTGTCCGATTTTCTTGATTTCGGCTTTCTTTTGCTTTCTGCTCATGTTTTCGCATGAACGTATTTTCAAAAAACAATTACTGAACAGCCATCCGATCGCACAAGCGGAAAAATCCTCTATGCGATAGCAGGCAGTGGCTTGTTTTATATTTTCTACGATCTTTCTCCAATCTTCAAGATAGGAGCTCTTATATTGATTTGTAATTGAGCTGCCTCTTTGCAAATAATGATACAATACATCCTTGATATAGACCATTCTATCGCATTGCATCATGAGGGGAATGATCAAGACCGCGTCCTCCCCCATGGATACGCCCTTATCTTCAAACGAAAAACTGTTCACAAGCAAGTCGCGTTTCAGCAGCTTATTGCACCGGGAGGCTGAAATGTATTTATTGGGCGCTCCCTTTTTGAGGTACGGAAAAACGGGATACGGAAAAGCCCCATCTGTCTTTGTAAGCACGCATGAATCGGGGATCCCGAGATCGATCGTGCACAAACAATTTCCCGCCTCGTCTACACGGTCGTAGCCGCAAAGGGCGATTTCGGCGCCGCTTTCCATTATCGCGCCCGCCAATTTCTCAAACATGTCCTTTTCGATATAGTCGTCGCTATCCACAAACCCGATGTATTCGCAGGAAGCGGCGCGCACGCCGACTCGCACGGCGTTCGAAAGTCCGTGGTTTTCTTGATCGATGATTTTGATGCGGCCGTCCCTCTTTGCATATTCCTCACAAATTTGCAAACTGCCATCGGTGCTTCCGTCGTTGACCAATACAATTTCCGCAACGGCTTCACCCTGCGCGCATACGCTGTCAAGGCATTTCGGCAAGAAATTTTCCACATTATAAACGGGGATTACAACGCTGATCCTCATTTTTAAGACTTTTCCCTCCCCCTGTACTCCGCGTAAGGCGTGTTCAGATCCACGTAGAGATAGTCGTGACCGCCCACCCGTTCTTCCTCGGGCGGAAGCTGCATATAATCGCCGTAGACCGCCGTGAGGTATTTTTCGGCGTCGCACGGGCCGTAGACCTGCATGTCCTCGAAGGGATAGAGCGTGGGCTCCCCCATCCAAGACCGCTCCACGATTTCGCGCTTCCCCCATTTGCCGAGAAGATTTGCAATGTATACGCATTCCTCATAGGGTCTCGCGGCGCACAAGCGGTCAATTTTTTTTGCCAACCTTTTCCATGCAAAGGGAAGGCACCGCGCGCAGAAGATGACAAAATTTTTATAAAATTTTCGTCCCTTACGGAAGGCGCAAGTTTTTATGTACTGATATCCCTTTTTGAAGTGTATCTTCTTGTAATTTTTGAGGCTTTCCGCATACGTGTTGCCGATCCCGTCCAACGGAAATATATCAATATCCAGCCCGCGCAACGGCTTGAAGCGGGTATTCTCGATGCGCGTTGTGCTCGTATCGAACAGTTTGCAGAAGGAGATCCCGAATTCCTTATGTTCGAGGGGCGTCTCCAAAACATACCGGCTGCCCTGCGGCAGTTCCTTCATGCAATTTTTGAACCGCTCGTAGTCCGTTCGGGGAAGTCCGATATCGATATCGTCATCCCATGGGATGAACCCCTTATGCCGAACAGCGCCGAGCAACGCTCCGCCGAGCACGAAATATCTCAATCCGTGCTCTTCGCAAAAAGCATGAAACCATTTCAGCATCAGAAGCAGTTTTTCTTGAACTTCGGTCATCCTCTATCCTTCGTTTGGGCTTGCCCGCCATCGTGAACAAGGCCGCAATAGATATTCTTTAACGACTCTGCCGAACATTCTATGTCGTACTTTGTCCCCCTGACGGAATTCTTGCGCGCGAACGGTTTTGCCGATTCCTCTGTAATTTTATCCGCCCATTCCGCCGCATCTCCTGTTATCGGCAGGAAGAAAGCCCGTTCGCTTACAACAACTTCTTCGGAAATATTGTTGCTCAACAGACACGGCAACCCGTTCGCCTGCGCCTCGATTGCCACTACGGGAAGCCCCTCATAAACGCTCGGCAAGAGGAACACGTCCATTGCGGAGTAGAAGGGAGCGATCTCCGCTTGGTTACCGACGAAAATAACCCTATCCCGAAGTTCGTTTGCTTCGGCCGCCTTCCCGATCTCCTGCCGCATTTCCCCGTCGCCGATCACAATGAGTTTTGCATCCGTTCCCCGTTCCGAGACGGCTTTGAGAATATCAAGTAGGTAGAGCGGATTTTTCTGCGCATTCAACCTTCCGACGAACCCCAAAAGCAGCGTTTTATCGGATATCTCATAGCGCGAACGGATAATTTCCCTGTCCTCCGCATGAAATTCAAACTTATCGCAATCGACCGCGTTGGGGATCACCTCGAACGGCCTTTCTCCGAAGAGCCATCCGCCCGCCGTCTCACTGCAAGCGAGACGGATGATTTTCGCTCTCCTTAACTTGCCGCGGTTGATTTTATGAAGAAATTTGCGGACAAATCCCTCCGTCCCCGTGTTATGGCTGTGAAGAATGGGCGTCCTTCCCTCCTTTCGCGCCGCACGGTAGGGCAAAAGATTGGCAGCCGAAAGCATATTGATGTGCACGGTCTCATAGCCGCTTGCAATGATCTTGCGCAGCATCCGCTTTGCCCGAAAAGGATGCTTTTTATAATTGGGCAACCGATAGATCGTTCCGCCGAGCGCTTCGATCTCCTCGGAGAACGCCAGCCCGTCCCCGTAGATATCCACGAAATCAAATGTCACCCCTTTCGTCTTTAATGCGCGAAAGTAGGTCATGATCATTGTCTCGATGCCGCCGCGGTAGCGCGATAAACCGATTTGCAAAACTTTCATCTTCTAAATTCTTCCCGTTCAAACATGGAACACGGGCATTTACTTCCTTCTCTTTACGTAAAACAGCTTTTTCATCACGCCGAAGAGGAGATGCACGCAGGTGTACCATAAAGAAACAAAACAATTCCGTCCCTCGCCGATCCGCATGAGGCGATAGTGCTCTTTGATGAGCCGCGTCTTCTTCCCGTGGGAGAGCGAGCGTTTCCGCACCCTGTACTCTGCGAGGCATTCACCGAGATAGTAACATTTCGCCTTTTTTACGGCTTTGAGCCACAGGGCATAGTCGTTGAGCCCGTTGCCGAGCCGCTCGTCCACTTGCAAGAGCCCCACCGTCTCCGCGTCGTACATGACGGTGAGACACCCGAGATAGCAATAGCGGAACATCTTGTGCTTTCCGATGACCTTCGGGGAGACGACAACTTTCCCGAGCGGCTCCGAATTTTCGTCGATATGCTCGTACTTCGTGCAGGAAAACGCATAGCCGTTTTCTTGCATGAACGCAAGTTGCCGTTCGAGTTTTTCGGGCTTCCACACGTCGTCGCTGTCCAAAAACGCGATCCACTTCCCCTTTGCCTCGCGGAGAGAGCGGTTGCGTGCCGCGGCCGCGCCGCCGTTCTTTTCTTGCACAAACAGTTTGATGCGCGGATCTTTTTCGGCATATTCCCTGATGAGCGCCGCGGAGCCGTCCGTGGAACAGTCGTCCGTGATGAGGAGTTCCCAATTTTGGTATGTCTGCGCCAAGACCGACCCGATCGTCTCGGAAAGAAACTTTTCGCCGTTGTAATTGGGCATGATCACGGAGACAAGCGCGTTCATAAAACGCCCCCGTCTGCCGCAATACCATACGAATAAGCCCGAACGGCAAACTTACGGGCGAGGCCATATATACCCCCCCCCGCCTTCATGACAGGCTTTTTCTTATGCAGAACCTTGAAAAACACGAATTTCCGCATTCCCTTCGGCATGGCGCAGACGATGAACTGCGCAAAATTGGTTTTCAGATATTGCCATCGGGTGATGAACCCCGTCCGATAAATCGCCTTGCGGGCGTTCTTGTATTTTTTGTAATACTTCATGCCGCCGCGCCGCGCGATCATGTCGCGGTTTGTCCTCGCATAGACGAGCGTCTCTCCGAGGTTTTTACAGCGCGCGCCGTGCAACAGCATGTCCACCCACAGAACGCTGTCCTCCATGAGCGGGAAGTTTTTGTAGTTCCCCGCCGCAAGGACGGCGCTCTTTCTGTACATCACCGTCATGTGGTTGAACGCGGTGCGCTTCTTTTGATAGGCCTCGATCTCCTCCTGCGCGAGCGGAACGTGCCGCTCGCCGATGATCTCATCGGGCGTCGTTTCAAACTCCTCGATCTGCCCGCCGCAGAGATCGAGCGACGGATCCTTTTCAAATTCCGCAAGTTGAAGTTCAAACCGCTCGGGCACGGCAATGTCGTCGCTGTCCATGCGGGCGATGAGTTCAAAACTGCATTCGGGAACGCCCGCCGCAAGCGCAAGCCCCAGCCCGCGGTTTTCGGGCAGCGGCACCTCTTTGATGCAGACGCCCGCCATTTCCTTGTACTTGTCGATGACGGCTTGCAGTTCCTCGGGAATGGGCCCATCTTTCACGATGACCCACTCGTCCGCCGGCGCCGTCTGCCGATAGACGCTCTCGAGCGCTTTCTCGAAAAATTCGGGCTTCTCCTTGTAATACACGGAAAACAGCACCGAAAATTTTGTTCTTTCTTCCATTCCTGCCTCTTTGGTTCGCGAAAACGGTACGCAACATCACTACCGAGACCGCGAAGAAAAGATACGTTCCCGCCCGCCTCATGCAGACCTTTTGCGCGCACGTTTTTATACATTATACTACACCCCTCTTTGAAAAGCAATGAATTTGCGCAAAATTCCTCAAACGGATGCCCTGTAAATCGGAAAATGCGCGCCCGCCGGCCCCGCAAAAAATTTTTTGAAATTTTCTGTCATATCCCCCTCCGAAATCTGTTCGGCCGTGGTACGATAAAAGTATGAAAATTATCGGTGTTAAATCTGTATGGAGAGAATACGAGGGGGCGGCGCGCAAAAAAATTTCCTTTCCCCGCCCGCGCGCGTTCCCCCTACGGGGGAACGCGCGCGGGCGGGGAAAGGAAAAAAGGAAAAAACAATTTATTCCACAAAGAAAATTTCTCGCCGAGGCGCTTGGAATGTGCGAAAAAACAACTTGCCCGAATGTTTGGAATGCGAAAAGAAAACGCCCCTTTTTGCGGGCGGGATCAGCGGAGCGGAATGCTCGCCTCGGCGTTGAGAGTGAGGGGCGCAAAATTGCCCGCGCGGTACTGCATGAGCCCCTCTGCCGCGATCATCGCGCCGTTGTCCGTGCAATGCTTTTTTGTGGGCAAGACAAGCCGCAAGCCCGCCGCGTTGCAAGCCGTCTGCAAGCGCTCGCGCAAATATCCGTTCGCCACGACGCCGCCGCCCGCGGTCACCGTAGAGACGCCCCGCTCCTTTGCGCCCTCCACGACTTTCTGCACGAGGATATCGAGCGCGGCGCTCTGGAAGGACGCCGCCACGTCGGCGCGCGACCATTCTTCTCCCCTCTGCTCCTTGTTGTGCACATAGTTGATGACGTGCGTTTTGAGGCCGCTGTACGAAAAATCGTACCCGCCCAAGCCTTTGAGCATCTTGGGCATGGGAACGACGGCTTTCCCCTCCCGTGCGAGCGCCTCGACGTGCGGGCCGCCGGGGTACGGCAGCGAGAGCACGCGGGCGACCTTATCGAACGCCTCCCCCGCCGCATCATCCAAAGTTCCCCCGAGCACTTCAAACTCCGGGTACGATTTGGTGTGGATGATGGCGGTGTGCCCGCCGCTCGCAAGCAGCGTCATGAAGGGCGGCTGCAAATTCTCGTCCTCCAAATACGCCGCCGCGAGGTGCCCGCGGATATGATTGACTCCGATGAGCGGAATTTGAAGCCCGTAGGCAAACCCCTTGGCGAAGGAGAGCCCGACGAGCAGCGCGCCGAGAAGCCCCGCGCCGTAAGTGACGGCAAC
Organism: uncultured Clostridia bacterium; assembly: GCA_947629875.1. Classification (GTDB taxonomy): domain Bacteria; phylum Bacillota; class Clostridia; order Christensenellales; family Borkfalkiaceae; genus Gallimonas. The sequence continues at coordinate 3,036 of CANRFK010000025.1, read as the reverse complement.
GGCGTCGAGTTGCTCCTTTTTTATCCCCGCGGAATGTAGGGCGCGGGTGACGACTTCATCCACCGCGTCGGTGTGGGCGCGGGAGGCGATCTCGGGCACCACGCCGCCGTACTTCGCCTGTTCGGACGCGGAGGAGATGATCTCATCGGAAAGCAAAACGCGGCCGCGGATGACCGCCGCCGCCGTTTCGTCGCACGAGCTTTCGATGCCTAAAATGATGGGTTGTTTCATGGCCTTATGGATTAGAGAGATCCCTCAACTCCGCTTCGCTCCGTTCGGGATGACATAAATTGCGCTTCGCTCCGCCCGGGATGACGGAAATTTACGATTTTTTCAGATAGTCGATGATGAAGCCCTGGATTTCGCCGTCCATCACCGCCTGCACGTCGCCCATCTCGTACCCCGTTCTGTGGTCCTTGACGAGGGTGTACGGGCAGAACACGTAGGAGCGGATCTGCGAGCCCCATTCTATCTTTTTGGTCTCGCCCTTGAGGGCCGCCTCCGCCGCCAGCCTCTCCTCGATCTGCTTTTCAAGAAGGCGGGCGCGCAAATATTTGAACGCCATTTCCTTGTTTTGGAGCTGGCTCCGCTCGTTCTGGCAGGTGACGACGATGCCCGTCGGGAAGTGCGTGATGCGGATGGCGGTCTCCGTCTTGTTGACCTTCTGCCCGCCCGCACCCGAACTTCTGTACACGTCGATGCGGATGTCCTCGTCCTTAATCTCTATCTCGTTGTCGTCGTCCACCTCGGGCATGACTTCGAGGGAGGCGAACGAGGTCTGCCGCCGCTTGTTGGCGTCGAAGGGCGAAATGCGGACGAGGCGGTGCACGCCGATCTCCGCCTTCAAATAGCCGTAGGCGTTCTCCCCTTCCACCTTGAAGTCCACCGATTTGAGCCCCGCGGCGTCGCCGGGGAGCCTGTCTATTTCGGTGACCTTGTAGCCGCTCCGCTCGGCGTAGCGGCAGTACATGCGGTAGAGCATGGAGACCCAATCGCACGCCTCGGTGCCGCCCGCGCCCGCATGGATGGAGAGGAGCGCGTTGGAATTATCGTACTTTCCGCGGAGAAGGGCGCGAACGCGCATGTCCTCGATGTCGTCCGCCGCCGCCTGCATCATCTTGTCGAGTTCGGGCACGAGCTCCTCCTCGCCCGTCTCCTCGATGAGGTCGATGATCTCATTTGCGTCGTCGAGCGCCTTTCTGCCCTTTTGGTAAGCGGCGATCTTGCCCTCGATGGAGGAGATCTCCCGCCCGATTCTTGCCGAGCGCTCCAAGTCCTGCCAGACGGCGGGATCCTCCTGCTCGGCACGCAAGGTTTTGAGCTCGGCGGCGCGGTTGTCGATATCCAGCGCGTACTTCGCCTCGCCGAGGGTCTCCTCGAGCGATTTTATCTTCAATCTGTAGTCATCTGCCTTGAACATAGCCGTCCTGATTACTTATGATACTTCCAATAGCAACAATCTTTGTACTTTTTGCCGCTCCCGCACGGGCAGGGATCGTTGCGCCCGGGCTCCCTCGTCTTTTTGAGGGTGGCGGGGTTGAACTTCGTATCGCCGCTCGTCTTGAGCGCATCCACATTGACGGCGGAGGGAAGCGCCTGCGGCGTCTGCACCTCGTTGTCCTTCAAGGTCTGCGAGGGCGCGGGGGCGCTCTGCGCAGTCTGTGCCTGCCCCTCGGCGGGCGCCTGTTGCGGCTGCGGCGCGGACTGCGGCGCAGTGGGATAGACGCGCTGGACGGGCTGCTGTTTGACTTCGAGCTGCGCCTTCAAAAGCATGGCGATGGTGCGCTCCTGAATGCGCTCCACCATCTCGTCGAACATGGCGAAGCCCTCCTGCTTGTAGGCGATGACGGGGTCGGTCTGGCCGTAGCCGCGCAGGCGGATGCCCTTGCGGAGTTGGTCCATGGCATCGATATGGTCGATCCAGTTGCTGTCGACGATGCGGAGGAGGATCCTGCGCTCGGCGACGCCGAAATCGAAGCCGAGTTCCTCGCGGATCTTGGCGATCTTCTCCTCATAGCACTTCGCCGTCTTATCCGAAATGCGCTTGATGGCCATTTCGTAGTCCCACTTTTCGAGTTTCTCGCGGGTGATGTAGTTGGAGCCGACGGGAATGAGCTTGCGCTCGATGGCCTCGTTGAGGTCGTTCTCGTTCCACTTTTCGGGCATCTGGTCGGCATTGACTGCCGAATGCACGACGCTCTCCACATAGTCGGGAATGTATTTGAGCACCTGCTGGTGCACGTCTTCGCCCTGTATGACCTTCATGCGCTCCGCGTACATGATCATGCGCTGTTTGTTCATGACGTCGTCGTATTGGAGGACGCTCTTGCGGATGCCGAAGTTCCTGCCCTCGATCTGCTTCTGCGCATACTCGATGAGGCGGGAAAGAAGTTTGCTTTCGAGGCACTCCTCTTCCTCCATCTTGGACATCGCGTAAATTTTCTTCATGCGTTCGCCGCCGAAGCGAACCATGAGGTCGTCCTCGAGGGAGAGGAAGAAGATGGAGACGCCGGGGTCGCCCTGTCTGCCCGAACGGCCGCGGAGCTGGTTATCGATACGCCTGCTCTCGTGGCGCTCGGTGCCGATGATGCAGAGGCCGCCCGTCTCGATGACCTTCTCCTTTTCGGCGTCGGTCTGTTCCTTGTAGCTCTTGTAGAGCTCCTTATAGCGCTCGCGCACCGCCTGCGTCTCTTCGTCCACCTCGGCATAGCTCGTGGCTGCCTCGATGACCTCGTGCTCGACGCCCTCCTCGCGGAGCCGCTTCTTGGCAAGGTACTCGGGGTTGCCGCCGAGCAGAATATCCGTGCCGCGCCCCGCCATGTTGGTGGAGATGGTGACGGCGCCGTATCTGCCCGCCTGTGCGACGATCTCCGCCTCGCGCGCGTGGTTCTTGGCGTTCAAAATGTTGTGCTGGATGCCGTTTCTGCGGAGAAGGCGGGAAATTTCCTCGGATTTATCCACGGAGACGGTACCCACGAGGATGGGCTGCCCCTTCTCGTGCCGCTCGGCGATCTCGCGCACGATGGCCTTCTTCTT
>CANRFK010000024.1 GCA_947629875.1 uncultured Clostridia bacterium | reverse complement strand
GGCTGCGGGACGACGGAGGTCAGCGGGTTTGCGCTCGAACACAATGAGTTGGGCGGACCTGAATGTGCGCGGCACGCTTCCACGGACAGAATGGGGGGCGCCGCCGTGTGGATCAACACCCGCAGGCAGGGCGACGGCGCCGCACCGGATGTGCGCAGAACGTGGATGAGTTGTTCCCCCGCGAACGGAAAACGCGCAGACGGGTACGTTTTTTCGAGCGAACCGCCGGATTTTCTCCGCAAGACCCTCCGACAATCACGATAAACTTTTCGTTTGACGCCGGACGGCTTCATTTCAAATCGTCTTTCGGCCTTTTGGCCGCTTTTGAAGCCCCGCTTGTACAGCCTATTTTTGCAGTCTGCTCGTTAATGGGTCGCTCGACCCACTAAGCGAATGTGGTATTAAAAAATACATCAGTCTGAACCAGATCCTCGGCTCAGGCTGATTTTGGTGACCCGTCGTAACCTTAATAGAACACTCGTAAACAATTTGTTCGTAAATCCATATTTGCCTTAAACGGAATTTCAGACCTACAAAAGTTTATTGTTTTTAATGTGCGTTTGTGGTATAATGCTGAAAAGCGGTTGTAGATTGGGGAGAGGTGCAATGGACTCGGGAGGAATGGCGGGCGCTATGAAAATTGCCGGTGTTGCCATCGGCAAACAGGAAGAAGAAACCATTGATATCATCTACCGTCATCTGCAAGAGAGTTTCCCGCTTATAGAATATGTAGAGCGGGAAAGCATTCTCGGGATCGGGGAACCCGGAAGGCACTTGATGTGCTATTTTTCCCTCGATGCCGGTGGCTTGCGGATCAAATTCAAGGGGAAAGACGCCGTCCATCTCACAGACAGTGTCGATTTCATTGCGCTTGCCGATGAGACCGTTCGATTGTTCCAAAAAAATGAATTCAGATCAAAACACAAAGAACGGCCGTCTCCCCGTGCGTCCACTGCAGTCCCGTGCGCATCCGTTGCTCCTCCGAAACGATATTCCCAAAGCGAAGAAGAATATCTGATCGCAGAGAAGATTTGGACGGAACTTGGCGACATGCCCGATGAGATAAAGCGCCTCACTTTCGACGGATGTTCTGCGAGGGTATACAATGCGCTCCGTCTACGCGGGATCGTGACGATCGGGGATCTCTGCGCTTATACGCCGCAAGAGATCCTTTCAACAAGAAATTTGGGATATCAGTGCATTTTGGAGATGTACCGTTTTATCCTGGTCGCCGCAGGGAAGAACGCAGAGGCGTATGTCCTCCCTCAGTTTTCTCCGCGGGAAATTATCTATGAGACGGCGTACGCAGATTATTTAGCGCATAGGGAGGAATACGAGGGACAATACGGCCTCATGGTCCAATGTGTTTTACTCATTGCAGATCTGAAGCTCGCAGAGCGCGAAAAGGCCGTGGTTTTTGCTCGGTTCGGCATTTTTGAAAAATATAAGACCTTGCAGGAGATAGGCTCCGACATGGGGCTGACGCGGGAGCGCATCAGGCAGATCTATGCAAAGTCAAAGCGTAAGATGCTGAGCATGAGGTTGCCCCTAAACGTTCTTCGGGAGATCTCGGATCTCGCGCAACAAATGGCCGCGGCCTCGGCGGGCGGGTTTCTTGCATTTTTAAGTATCGAGGGCGGCGGCCCGGAACTTGCGGACTTTGTATGCGCACGGTTCTTCAAACAAAATTTACGCAGGGACAAGCTTTCGGCCGATATCAAAAAAGGGATCGCAGAGGAGGCAAGGACTGCTATCATTGCCCAAAAGAGGGAGAAATTCAACTCGAAGATAGGTGGTTTGCTCATCTATCCTGCGAAAAAAACGCCGTCGGAAGAATTTTTTGAAAAGTTGCATACAGAGCGTGAGGTCAACTCGGAGGATGAGACGCTTTCCGCCTTTGAATATGAAGGTCGCACATATGCTTGCGAGTCGTTTCTTGAACGGCGTGTCTTGCAACAATTTTTGAAAAACGGAACCTTTCGGGAAATTAAAACGCAATCTCTCAAAATTCCATTCCGGCATTGGTTTTACTATCCCGATTTTCAATGTTTAACGCACGATGGAAGTATGGTGATCGTTGAGGTAAAGCCGCTCTTTAGGATGTTGGAGTATGATAATATTCAAAAATTCCGTACATTGAAGGCTTATTGCGAGGAAAAGGGCTTCGGTTATCTTATCATAGACGACAGAAATCATTCTTTTGAGGCAATAGATGTACATAACTTCGAATTTGAAAAGCAACTCATGCGAGAACTTGATTCCGGTAGGGAAATGCGTTTCGGTCGTTTCCATGAAATTTATCGGAGTACGCAAGCGAATATCAAAAACTTTTTGACGCTCATCAAGTCGCAAGGCCTTGAATTGCAAACGCCGTTCTTACTGAAGAAAGCGCGTGATAAAACCTCTTAGTCTATGGAAAAAAAGGAATATTCTTGTTTTACCGATCGACGATCGAGGAAAATAATAATTATGAAATGATCCATCAATTTGCAGTAGGGAAGAACGAGCGCATAATACAGGAGTACATAAGGAACCAGTTGGAAGAAGATAATATGCACGAGCAGATCAGCATGAAAGAGTACATGGACCCGTTCACGGGTAGCAAGAATAAGTAGGCAAAAAAAGACAGCCGCTTGAAGCAGCTGCCGGAGATAGTGGTGCGATGCCAAATTTCGGTGCCCAATTACGGGTCAGCCGCCATCATCCTCTTTTAGGGGTGTGCAAACTGCCGGTTCACCGGTGGTTGTGATCGCGGGGGCGACTATTTGGTCGTGTACTGTGATGGCGTCACTTCGAGGGGACGCTCGATGGCGTTGTTCACCGCCTCGATGGCGACGGTCTTATCCCGCGCGGAGACCGCATAGGTCCCCGTTGGCGCAAAGACGCCGGCGGGGATCTCCAGCCCCGTCACTTTCTTGAAATAGGTGAGCGACGAAATGTATCTGCCGAGGCCGTAACTCAAATGCTGTTCGTCGCGGTTGAGGGCGTCGCCGATGTAGGAAGAGCGGGCGTTCTGAATGGCCGTGCCCGAGGGGATGATGGGCAGGTCGAGGGGCATGACATTGTTCTTCATCGCCGAAACGATCGACGCGTACATCTCCGTCTGGCTCTCGCAGAAGTCGAAGAGCATACAGCCGGGGCCTGCGTCGGGCAGTGCCCACGTCATCAAAAAGTTGATCTGTGTGGGCTTATCCTGTAAATAGTGCTCGCGTAAAAAGGTCACGATCGGCCCCAATTTGGAGTAGGTGCTCAGTTCCCAGCTGTACCCCTGTTGCAGGGAGATGACGTCCCAATCGCGGTCGGTGACGGCGGTATCCATGGTCACGTTCATGCGGGATTGAAGGACGCCCCCGTCCGCCGTCGTCTTTAAGCGATACTCATAGACGTCCCGCAGGTTGGTGAGGTAGGTATAGTGGTCCGCGAGCTGTTTGCCGCCGATCCAGCACAGCCCGATCTCCGCATTGATGTTGAGGCTGTTACAGATCTCCCAGAGATACTCGAAGGTATCCTCCGAGAAGGAATTCCCGATGAGAAGGATGCGGAGAACGCCATCCTCGTTCCAATTATTTTGGTAGGTGCGCTTGCCGACGGTCACGTTGTAACGTGCCTTGAGTTTGCCCGAGATGACCCAGATGGTGTAGGCGCCCGCGGCATCTTTTTGGTAGGAAGAACTGTCCACCGTGTAGTCGGTCGCCGCCACCGTCTCTGTCGTGTCGTCGGAATACTTTGCGGTGACGACAAGCCCCTCGGTGGAGAATTCCTCCCCGTATTCAAAGGACGTCTTCATGCCCGAGACGGAGAGCGACAGCGCAACGGGGGCGGTGGGGGGATCGGTTTCTTTCTCGTCGTCCTCGCCGCAGGCGGCAAAGCCGAAGCAGCAACAGCACGCGAGCATCACGCTACACAGTTTTGCAAAGAATTTCATAGCATTCCTCCGATTTTATCAAAATTTGATATAATTCATGAAAATTTTACTCCCTCGCGGGGGTTTTGTCAAGTTATAAATTTTCAAAAATGTTTGATTTTATCAGTTTTTGCCCTTTCTTGCCTCGAGAAGGGCGGGGACGTCGTCGAAGCGGGGGAGCACGGTGACGCGGGGGAAGAGCCCGAGCACCGCCATGCGTTCATCCTTTCCCTTGCCCGTGAGTACGAGCACGCCCTCGCTCCCCGCATTTTCGGCGCAGAGGATGTCGCTCAAACGGTCTCCCACAACGAGGATGTCGCGCGTGGGGAGCCCGAGCCGTGCCGCGGCGGAGAGGAGCATCCCGCTCTTCGGCTTGCGGCAGTTGCAGCCGTCCGTGGTATCGTGCGGGCAGATCTCCCAGATGTCCGCGCCGTAGGAGCGAAATTCCGCCGCAAAGTCGTAATTGCCTGCGGTGCCGCGGGCGATGCTCGATTGGTTGGAGATGATGCCCACTTTGACGCCCAGCGCCTTGATCTTTGCGAACGTCTCCGCAATGGGCGCGAAGGGATGAAAGGGAGTGGGGAAGCGGACGTCGTCGAGCCAGCCGAGCGTTCCGTCGCGGTCAAAGAGGACACATTTGATCATCGAGAATAATGGACTCCAGATTTTTTTCTATCGTGAGAATGGACGCTCCGACGGCAGGCGCGCCGCGGCGGTGGACGGCGCGGAGGAGATTGCACGCTCCGCCGAAAAATTCGTAGGTGCTCTTCTTGAGGTCCTCGAAGAAGAGGGGGATCTCGTCGAACACGATCCCGTCGAGCAGGACGGCATCGGGGGCGAGCAGGGTAAAGAGATTGGAGAGCGCGATGCCGAACAGGCGTACACCCTCCGCATAGATCTCCGCGGCGGCCTCGTCGCCGCTGTGCAAGGCGTCCAAAAAGGTGCCTGCGGGGCGGCCCGTGCGATCCGCATAGTGCCAGCGCATCCCGCGGAGAGATGCGTATGCTTCGAGGCAGCCCCGCTTTCCGCAGATACAGGGGCGCCCGTGGGGAATGATGATGGTGTGCCCGAGTTCGCACGCGCTCGCATTGCTCGTATCGTACATCTTGCCGTTGAGGAGCTGGGCAAAGCCGATGCCCTCATCCACGCGCACCATGATGATGCTGTTGAGTTCCGAAAGGCGCGCGTCGTTGAGAAGGTGGAAGGTGAGCAGGCACTCGGGGTCGTGGTACAGCAGGGTGGGCAGGGAGAATTTTTCCGCGAACAGCTTGACGAGGGGGACATCGTTCCAATCCTCAAAGAAGCTTGTCCGTACCGAGACGCCGTTCTTCCTGTCGAGTTTGCCCTGCATGGAGAGGCTGATGGAGAGCACATCGTCGGAGCCGTGTAAAATTTCCTCGGAGGTATCCAAGAGGTCGGCAAGAAGATCCTCCCGCCTGCGCGAGGGGAGGGGGTGGAAGATGGAGCGGACAGATCTGCCCGCGAGATTCACGAGGCTGAAGCTCAGCCCGACGCTGTTGATATCGATGCCGAGCGAGAGCCTGCGGTTCGGATTGACGGCAAGCATCTCGGGCGGCCTGCCCGAGAGCGAGGTCTCCTTCTCGGCGACGAGATATTGGCGGTTCAGGAGCGTATCGCAGATGGCATATACGTTCCCCCAGCTCAGCCCCGTTCTCGCTTCGATATCCTTGCGGGAGAGGGGGGCGTTAGCCCGGATCAGGCGAAATACGCGGACCATGTTGTACTTTTTCGATTCTATATTGTTTGTTTCCATAGATTTCGTGTGAAAATTCAGTCGTGAACTTTTCACATTATAACACGGTTTTGAAAAGATTGTCAAACATTAAATTGTGACAAATTATAATTTTTTGTAAAAAAAGAAAAAAATTTTCAAAAAACGCTTGACAAGTGTGAACTCATGCAATATAATAAAAGCACAATCATTCTATCAAGTGTTGACGGAACAGCGCCGAAGGGTTTTTTCCGTCATGTGCGAAATGGGCGTTAGCTCATATATTTTTAGAGAGTTTTATCAAAAATTGATAAATATGGCGCACGCGCGAAGGAATGGAAAGGAGAATATCATGAAAATCAAAATCGGAATGGCAGGCACATCACAGTTGAGCTTCCCGGGACCCAAGGAAGAGGTCTACGCGACGCTCGTCGGACAAATGCAGCGCAATGCGGAGGAGATCGGGTTCGATCTTGTTTCCTATCCTTTGCAGGTGATCACGGAGGAGGACGCGAAAAAGGCGGTCGCCTATCTCGAGGAGGAGAAGATCGATTTTCTGCTCCTTGTGAACGTCTCATACTCGGCGGGGTTCCTCGCGCCCATATTCTATAAGATTAAGGGTGCGGCGGTCGGCATCTGGTCCATCCCCGAGACGCGGAAGGGACCGACAATGTTCAATTCCTTCTGCTCAAACAATATGTATCAGGGCATCAACACGCGCTATTTGCGCGATTTCGGCATCAAGGCGAAGTGGTTCTACGGCTTTGCGGACGACGAGACCTTCCGCCGCCGCCTCTCCGTCACCGTGCGGGCGCTCGGGGCGATCAAGCGGCTGAAGAGCGCCCGCGTCGCCCTTGTGGGCGGCTTTGCCCCCGGCTTCAACGACCTCTACTTCGACGAGCGCAAGGCGCTCTCCAAGCTTGACGGCATCTATATCAACCGTCTGCATGAGTACGACGAGATTATCCGCCTCGCCGACAAGGTGACGGACGCCGACGTGAAGCCTTATCTCGACGAGCTCGACAGGGAGGGCATCAAGACGACGCCCACAGCGGCGAAACTTCGCACGTTCAGCATTAAAATTTATCTCGCCTATAAGCGGCTCGCGGAGGAGCACGGTTACGATGCGCTCGCCATCTCCTGCTGGCCCAAGTTTCAGGACGACTACAAATATTCCGTCTGCTCGGCGATCGGTATGCTCAACGACGACAAGATCGTGGCCGCGTGCGAGGGCGACCTCATGAGCGCGATCAGTATGCTCGCGTTGCAGGATATGTGCGGGGAAAGCACGACGCTCATGGACTTTACCGCATTTGACGAGACGGACGAGAGCATCATGCTCTGGCACTGCGGACCCTCGAGCAAGCAGTTCTGCCGTAAGAACGGATATTATCTTGGCGAAAATTACAGCGGCATGGCGCACGAGCCCGGGAAGATCTGCGGCACGGGCGTCGCGCGGGACATGGTATTCGACCCCGGCAAGGCGAGCGTGTTCCGCTTCGGCGGCGACATGGAGTGCTATCTGAACCTCACGGGCACCTTTATGGGCAACGGCAAGGACAGCAACTGCGGCTGCCGCGGCTGGATGAACGGTCTCGCCCTCAACGGCAGACCCGTGAAGGCCGTCGATTTTGCCAACACCATTCTCTCGGGCGGGTTCGAGCATCACTATCCCGTCGCGTGGGGAGATTGGTCGGAGGAAGTTGCCGAACTCAACAAGTGGCTGGGGATCAAGCCTCTGCGCGAGATCCCGTACGCAAATTATTTGCAAGATAAGGAGGATCAACAATGAAGAATGCGATCACTATGACGCAGATGATGGCTGCGTCGCGTAAACTGCATGAAAAAGGCAGGAAATTTACACACATCGGCATCGGGCCGATGTCCCGCAATCTGTTGAGGGCCGCGCTCGAGCTTGCGAAGGAGAAGGACTTCCCCCTCATTCTCATCGCAAGCCGTAACCAGGTGGATAGCGATCGATTCGGCGGCGGCTATGTCTGTGGCTTCGACCAAAAACGGTTTGTCGAGGTCACGGACGCCATCGCCGAGGAGATCGGCTTCCACGGACTGTGCTATTTCTGCCGCGACCACGGCGGCCCGTGGCAGAGAGATGCCGAGCGTGCCGCCAAACTTCCAGTGGAGGAGGCGATGGAGATCGGCCTGCAATCGTATTTCGACGATATGGACGCGGGCTTCGACCTTTTGCACATCGACCCCACCAAGGATCCGCATGTAAGCGGCGTCGTTCCGCTCTCCACGGTGCTCGAACGCACGCTTGCTCTCATCGAAAAGATCGAGGCGAGGAGAAAGGCGCTCGGGATGGGCGGACTCATCGACCCCGCCGCGTTTGAAGATTTCATCAAAAAACTCAAGGATTCGCTCACGGCAAAGGGACTGCCCATGCCGCTCTTCGTCGTCGGGCAGACGGGCACGCTCACCCGCCTCACCTCCAACGTGGGCCACTACGATACGCCCACGGCGACGACGCTCAGCCGCATCACGGAGAAGTACGGCACGGGGCTCAAGGAGCACAACGGGGACTATCTCTCCAATGCCATCCTGCTCGAGCACCCTGTCATCGGGCTCGCGGCGATGAACGTCGCCCCCGAGTTTGGGCTCGTGGAGACGCAGTCGCTTTTGGAACTCGCGGCGGTCGAGGAAAAGTTCGTCGAACCCGCGAGGCAGAGCCATATCAAGGATGTGCTCGCGCGGCACGCCGTACAGGGCGAACGCTGGCGCAAGTGGATGGTCGGCGACAAGGGCAAGGCGAGCGTGGAGAGCATCATGGCGGATGCGGAGGATGTGGCGCTCATCACCAAGATGTGCGGGCACTACACCCTTGAGGATGCGGAGGTGAAGGAGGCCGTTGCGCGGCTCAACGCGAACATGAAGGCGCTCGGGCTCGACCCCGTCGGCTATGTCATCAAGAAGATCAAGGACTCCATCGACCGCTATATCTGCGGGTTCGGGCTGTATGGCACGACAAGCGAACTCATCGCCGCGCAATGACGCACTGAGCCTGTGCGTCGATATCGGCGGTACAAAGACGGCGCTCGCCTTTTACGGCGCGGATGGAGGGGAGTTGTTCTACGACAAATTCCCCACGCACGCCGAGCTGGGCGCCGAAAGGCTTGTGCGCGAGATCGGCGTGCATGTACGGAGATACGGGGAATGGCGCCGTGCGGGAAGAGGCATCGTGGCCGCGCCCGGCCCGCTCGATGCACGCGGCGGGATCCTACTCGACATCGTGACGATGGGGTGGAAGAACGTTCCTGTTTGCGACCTGCTCTCCCGTGAACTCGGACTTCCCTTTTCGCTCATCAACGACTGCGACGCGGGCGCGCTCGGGGTCTATCACAGCGGCTATGAGGCCTGCCCGTCCCTCGTCTATTTCAGTCTGAGTACGGGCATCGGCGGCGGCGCCGTTTTGGGCGGAAAAGAGTATACGGGTGCGGGAAATGCCGCAAACTTCGGGCATATCCCCGTCGCGGGCGAAGAACTTTTGTGCGGCTGCGGCGGAAGGGATTGCCTCGAACTGTACGCCTCGGGCAGCGGCATCGAACGCAGGTATCTTGCGCGGACGGGGAACGCCCTCGGATGCGCAGGGATCGAGGCGGCGGCACGGGCGGGCGACGCGCTCGCACGGCAGCTCTTCTCCGAGGCGGGAAGCGCGCTCGGACAGGCCGCAGAGGCGGTGCGGGCGGTGCTCGACCCCGCGTGTTTCGTGTTCGGCGGCAGTGTCTGCCACGCATGGGACCTCATGGAGGAGCAATTCTCCCGCTGCACGCGCGTACGGCCGCATTTCGCCGACGCGAGCGGCAAACAGGTGCTTCTGGGCGCCTATCACTATGGCAAGCATGAAATGGAATAAATCAAAAAAGGGGAAAAAGATGAAAACAACCAAAGCGATCAAAACACTGGTATCGTTGGCGCTCTGCGGCGTGTTTGCGTGCGGCATGGCCGCATGTGGAGGCAGGACGGATGACAACGGCGTCAGCCGGGCAGGCGCGACGGAGATCACCTTCTGGGGCTATGGCGAAGAGGACGAGATCGCCATTTTCCGCAATCTTGTGAATACCTTCAACAAGGCGCACGAGGGCGAGATCTACGTCGACTACGTCACCAAGCCCGGGACGAGCTATTACGAATCCGTCGAACAGGTGCTCGCGGGCAACCGTTGCCCCGACGTCGTCTACGTCGGCGACGATGTCTGCAAGTCGTGGGCGATCAACAACTATATCGTTCCGCTCGACAATTATGTGAAAAACAGCACGGTCATCGACCTATCCGATATGTGGGAGAGCGGCATCATGCGCTACCGTTACGATGTGGAAACGGGGCTCTCGAATGCGGATTCTCCCCTCTGGGCATTGCCCAAGGATATCGGCCCGACCGTGCTTTACTATAATGTGGGCTTCTTCGAGCAGCTCGGCGTCTCCATCGTTTCGGTGGACAAGGAGGACGTGACGGAGGAATACGTCACCGCCTACAACACCGAGCACGGCACCCACTTCACGGTGGATCAGATGAAGCGCGGCTTCTGGCGCGAGGGGATCGACAATACCTCCTCGTGGAGCGTGCCTTCTGCCGGGGAAGAGATGCTCTTCAACAACCGCATCGCCATGACGTGGGAGGAGAGCGAAAACCTCTTTAAGATCTTCACGCAGAGCTATAACTCCAAGAGCCCCTCCAAGTACGGGTACTTCACCGAATGGTGGTTCTCCTACGGCTGGTCGGTGAACGGCGACTGCATCAAGTACGACAACACCGCGAACAAGTGGACGTTCTCCCTCGGCGATACGACGAAGTACTACTGCAAGGACGGCGCCTTTTCGACGGATGCGTCCTCGGGCGGCACGGAGGTGCCCACCATGCTCGAGGCGTTCACGAAGTTTGTCCAGCTCTCGCAGCCCAAGACGACGGATATCGACGGCAAGGGCACGATGGGTCTCGCCATCACACCCAGCCCCAACACCCTCAACACGGTGGGCAAGGAGAGCTACTTCACCACGGGGCAGGTCGCCACGATGGTGGACGGCAGATGGACAGTTCCCGTCTACCGCAAGGTGAAGGGGCTCAACTTCGACTGCGCGCCGTTGCCCGTTGCCAAGGGCGGCGTGGAGGCGGGGCACTCCGGCTCGGTCGGCTTCGTCATCGCAAAGCGTAGCCGCCATCAGGACGAGGCGTTCAAGTTCATTGAATATATGTCCGGGCCCGAAGGGCAGGCAAAACAGGCGGAGAGCGGGTTCAACATCCCCAACCAAAAGTCGGTGAGCCAGACGGAAGTGTTCTTGCAGAGCGACAAGATGCCCAAGAACTCCATCATCTTCACGCGGGCGGCGGCATTCGAGCGCGCGGGGGACTGGAACTATCTCTCCGATAAACTGTGGATCGACCAGTGGGCGGACTACCTCAACGACGAGGTCCGCAACGGCAGGAACAATCTCACAGACTTCTTCAACGTCGTTACAAACAGAACGAACAAGGTCCTCGAAGGGTACAAGTATTCCAACTTCAAGTAATGAAGGGGAGGGAGCATGAATAACAGAAAGGAAAAACTGCTCGGATTCCTGTTCGCGGGGATCCCCGTTCTGGGGTTTCTGATCTTCGGGATCATCCCCATCTTCATGGCGTTCGGTATGTCGTTCATGAACATACGGGGGTTCAGTTTCGAGGACGCCTCATGGACGGGATTCAGCAATTATTCAAACCTCCTCTTCGGGGAATATGCGGGCAGGTTTTGGCTCTCGCTGCTCAATTCGCTCATCGAGCTGCTCGCCCTGCCCATCTCCCTTGCGATCGCGCTCGTGCTCTCTGTTTTTCTGCATAAAAAACTGCGGGGGTCAAAGTTCTATCGCGTCGTCCTGTTCATTCCCTATGTCTGTTCCGTCGTTGCGGTCACGACGATGTGGAAGTGGATCTACGAGGAGGAGTTCGGCATTCTCAACCAAATACTCATGGGATTGGGGATCGACAAGGTCGGATGGATCTCGGACAGCCGCTTTGTGCGATGGTCGATGTTGCTCACCTGCGTGTGGAGCGGCATCAGCCTCGGCGTCATCCTGTTTTCGGCGGCGCTCAACAACGTGAGCGAATCGTACTACGAGGCGGCGCAGATCGACGGGGCGAGCGGCATCAAGCAGTTCTTTACCATCACCGTCCCCGCCGTGAGCCCGACGATGTTCTTCCTCGTCGTGACGGGCACGATCGGATACATGCAGGATTTCGTGCGCTATCAGATCATGCTCGGCAACTCGGGCGGACCGAGCGATTCGGGCCTCACGATGGTGTTCTTCCTATGGCAGATGGCGTACCGTTACAATACGCAGATGGGCATGGGATATGCCTGCGCGATGGCCATTCTCATTGCGATCATCATCGGCGTGGCGACGCTCATCAACTATCTTTCGGCAAAGAGGTGGGTGAATTATGACTTCTGATAAGAGTAAATCTCGTCTCCGCCGCTTCGGAAGGTATATGAAGCGGAATATCGTCGCCTATATCGTGCTCACCGCCGCGGCGCTCTTCATACTCATCCCGTTCTATGTCATCTTTGTTACGTCCTTCAAGACGCAACTCGAGGCGATCGGCGTGCCGTTCACGTTTATCCCGCGCGAGTTCACGCTCGACGGCTATGCCAACGTGCTGCTCCGCGATGCGAGCGGCGGCGCGATGGGCGTGAGCACGGTGCTTCTCGGCTTTTATAACACATTTAAGACCGTCATTCCCATGACGATCGTCTGCCTGTTTACATCCAGCCTCTCGGCATTTGCGTTTGCAAAACTGCGCTTCCCCTGCAAGAAGATCATGTTTACGGTGCTTCTTGCGAGCATGATGATCCCCGGCATCGTCACCCTGATGCCCGCCTACCTCATCTACGATTCACTGATGCTCACGGATACCTACGTCCCGCTCATCCTCCCTACGATGTTCGGGACGGCGACCTGCGTGTTCTTCCTGCGGCAGTTCATCATGGGCATTCCCGACTCCCTCGTTGAGGCGGCGAAGATGGACGGGCTCGGGCTGTTCGGCATCTACTTCCGCATTATGTTGCCGCTCTGTTTGCCGGCGCTGTTTGCGCAGGGGATCCTCGTATTCATGGGCGGGTATAACGATTACTTCGGCCCCCTCATCTATCTGTGGTCGCCCGAGAAGTACACCTTGCAGATCTCTCTCATGTATTTCGTCGGGCTGTACGACAAGGACTACGCCACCGTCATGGCGGGTTGCGTGATCTCCATGATCCCGCTCATCGTGCTCTACCTCTGCTTCCAAAAGGCATTCGTGCAGGGCATCGCAACGAGCGGAATGAAACTATAACCGAAATTCAGGAGAAAATTTATGAAAAAGAAAACATTGGTCATGATCCTTGCGGGGATGCTCACCGTCACGCTTGCGGGCGGGCTCATTGCCTGCGGCTCCGGCACGGGTGACCTCGATTACGCCTCCAACGAGAGCGCAACCGAGGGCTATGACGCCGACCTCTTCTACCGCAACGATCTCGTCACAAAGATGCCCGATCCCTCCGTCATTTCGGTGGAGGAGAACGGCAAGACGGTGTTTTGGCTGTACGGCACGAGCGACGCCATCGAGAGCACGGGGTATCTCGCCTATCGCAGCGAGGATCTCGTAGATTGGACGTGCACGGGCGTCGCCTTCCATCCCGAGAAGGAGAGCTGGTCCCTGCGCGATCTGTGGGCGCCGGAAGTGCTCCCCGTGGAGATCGGGGGCGAGACGCTCTATCTTCTCGCCTATTCCGCGGGCAACTATAAGAAGCCCGCAAACAGGCTCTCCCTCGGCATTGCCGTGGCGAAGGCGCCGCAGGGGCCCTTCGTGCAGTGGACGGGCACCAATGCCGACGGCCGCAACGTGAGCATCGCCGACAGCTGGGTGGATACCGATCTCTTCCCCGTCGACCACCCGCTCTACCAGCGGCACCTCATCGACGCGAGCCTCTTCCAGGATGACGACGGCAAGCTCTACGTCTATTTTGTGTGCGATGTGCGCGACAACCCCGCAGGTTCTTCCATCTGGGGCATGGCGCTCAAAGATTACATGACGCCCGACTATTCGACCGCCAAGCAGCTCACGATGAACAAGAAATCCTCGCCCACCTTGGACGCGGCAGATCTCACCGTGCTCGATGAGGACTACACCAACGAGGGACCCTTCATGATAAAGGAGGGCGGCAAATACTACCTGACCCTCTCGGTGAACGAATATTGGAACAGGAGCTACTCCGTAAAACAGGCAATCGCGGACGGGCCCCTCGGCGATTTCGTGAAAGTCGACCTCTACGACGGCGGCAAACTTCTCACTGCCAACGAGGACG
>CANRFK010000023.1 GCA_947629875.1 uncultured Clostridia bacterium | reverse complement strand
GGCAAGCGGGTGAAAAAGAGCGTGTTCGACGAGTACGGCACGCCCGTTGCCCTTGCGGGCGAGCGCGTGACGCCCGAAATGCTCGAAGCGGCGCGGCGGCGCAACCGCCTCCTCGCCCTCACCGTGAACACCTTGACCAACGTTTTATGAGAAGACCGCCGCTTGAAGCGGCGGTCTCTTATTTTCGGTGAAACAGCCCGCGCTTTTCGTAGGGCTCGCACGTTACCGAGAGCACGCGGTATCCCTGCGCTTCGATCGCCGCGCGGATGCCCTCCGCCGCGTCCGCGTCCTCCGCGATGACCACCGTCTCCCCTTTCGTGCACGACGAGGAGACGCGCTTGACGTCCGCCGCCTTCCGCACCGCGTCGTTTACGTGCGCCTCGCACATGCCGCACCGCATGCCGTCCACGCGATACACGATCTTGACCATAGTTCCCCTCCGCTGCTCATTACAAAGCCGCAATTATTTTACTTCGGATGGCGGAAAAAGTCAAGTCGTCACAACTTTTTTCCGACGCGGAATTCGCTGCGCCCCTCTTGACGCCCCCGCGCAACGGAATTCGCTGCGCCCTTCCTGACGCCCCCTTCAACGCAGTACCACGCACCCCACCCCCATACTCTCCTCTCCGCGGCAAAGCCGCGAAGAGGGGGATATGGGGGTGGGGCAAAAAATTTTTCGAATTTTTTCAAAAAATTTGTCACATATCCCCGAAAACGCAAAAATTTCGTGATACCATTACATTGAAGAGGGAAAAGTTGAAGTGAGTGAGCCCGCGCCGCGAGAAATTAATCTCCCCGCCGCGCTGCGCAGCAGCCGCGAGGGCGGCTGCTGCGCAGCGCGGCGGGGAGATTAAAAGGTAAAATTATTTTCAATATTTCCCCTCTTTTCAAAAATCGCGCGCGGCGGTTTTGAAAAAGCATGCCCGCCCATTTTCCCAAAATCGCGCCCTCACAACTTGTACTTTGCCGTCAGTTTGAGGACGGCGGCGAGGCAATCGTTGAGGGAGGAGAGCTCCTCGCCCGTAAGCGCCCTTCCGCGGCAGGCGTCCACCGAATGCCCCAAGGCTTCGAGTTCCAAACGGTCGGAGGGGACGAGTTTGCAGTTCTTGAGCTTTGCAATCAGCGTCGTGACATACGAGAGCCGCATGCCGCTCTCCTCGGCGGTCGAGGGCTCCTCGTAGCAGCACACCTTGGGGGGAAGGTCGGGCGCGGCGGACGGCGTTTCGAGCTGCGTGTGAAACTTGCGATAGACGCGCTCCTCGCGGCTCTCCCTCTTTTTTTTCTTCACGGCGGGCAGCAGCAAAAAGAGCGCGAAGAGAAGATAGAGCGCGCAGGAAATTCCGCAGTAGACAAGGCCGAAGGCGGCGTTCTTTGCGGCCGCGAGCGCCGCGCCGAGAAGGGCGAGCCCCGCCGCGGCGAAGGGATAGATTTTCCGCAAGCCGCAGAGCGCAAACACAATCGCAAGGACGAGCGCACAGGCGGGCAGCGCGATGAGATACACCCATTCGGGCGTGCGCGAGAGATAGAAAACGAGCTCCGAAAAAACTTCCATGAACAAACTCCCGTTCAAGGATAGACCTTTTCAGAGCTCATTTTTGCGGGCGTCCTGCCGAAAAAGCGCGAATGTACTCACATTTGGATTTCTCGGCAGAGATCGATATTGAGAATATACTCACATTTGGATTTCTCGGCAGAGGTCGATGTTGAGAATGCGCGCCTTGATGCGGCTCTCGTCCACCGAGAAGGTCTCGGCGACGGCGCGCCTGTACATCGAAATCTGCACGGCGTAGCTCTTCCTGATTTCCTCGTCGCTGCGGGCGGAGAACTTGTAATCGAGCACGGTGAAGGTATCCCCCTCTTTGACGAGCAGGTCGATGGCGCCTTGCAGGACGACCTCGTCGTCGGTGCCGCCCTCGATGAAGTCGCGCGCGGGGGCGAGGAGCAAAAATTTTTGCTCGCGGTAAAGTTTTTTGGCATATAGCCCGCGAAGCGACGGCATCGCCAGAATGGCGCGCAGTTTTTGAACGTCGAGAAGGGCAGCTTGCTCCTCGTTCAGTTCGCCCGCTTCGCGCATGCGGGCAAGCTCCTCTTCGGCGTCCGAACCGAAGCGGACGTGTTGCAAAAAGGCGTGGTAGGCGAGCCCCTCCTCCACCGAGTGCCCCTTGCCCTCCGCGTGCGCGTGCTCCTCCGCATCCTCTTTGAGGTGCATGAGTTCGGTCGCCGAACTCTTGACGGGCATGCGTGTGCTCGCTTCAAAGGGATAGGGTTTTTCGTAGACGGCGGCGATGCGCTTGACTTCCCTCTCGTCCGCCGCAACAGAGACGGGCGCGCGTGCAAGCGGCGGGGGGAGTTCCTCCTCCTCGGTGAAGAAATCGGCACACGCCGCAAAGTCGATGAAATCGGAGAAGCGTTTTGCAAAGCGGGGCGAAATGGCGTGCTCCTTGCCCGTAAAGACGAGGTGGAGCCGATCTTTTGCGCGCGTCATGGCGACGTAGAGAAGGTTGCGCTCGCCCACGAGTTCCTCCTCTTCCTGCACCTTTTCGGCGGCGCGGCGCAGGACGGTCTCATACACCGTCTTGTTTTCGGTGTTGAAACTGCGGGGGGCGGCGCCGAAGCGCTCCGTCCATAAAAGTTCGTCTCTATCCGCGCCGTGGAAGGCGGCATCCAGCCCGCCGAGAATGACGACGGGGTATTCGAGCCCCTTGGAGGCGTGCATGGTGAGAATGTGCACCGCCTCTTCGCCGCCCGTGCCGCCGTATTCCACGCGGTACCCCGAGCCCGCGAGCCGCGCCAAAAAGTTGTGCACGCTGCCCGCCGCCTCGGCTTCGCGGAGAAGCCGCCTCACCCGCGCGAGGCGCACTTCTCCGTCCCTGCCCGCCGCGATCTGCCGCTCCAACCCGAGGGACAAAAGAAGCCCCGCGACCTCGGAGGCCGAGCGCGTCCCGGCGAGGGCGCGAAGCTCTTCGGCGCGGCGGAAGAAGGCGGCAAGTTTTTCTGCGAGGTCATCGTGAAATTTCTCGCAGTAGGCGCGGCAAGCGGCGCGGAAAGCGTATTCCCTGCCCGCCTCCGAGAGGCGGATATGCGCAAGTTCTTGCTCATCGAAGCCGCCCGCCTCGGAGAGCATCGCCGTGACGAGGGGGATATCCTGTTCGGCGTTATCGAGGAAGGAGAGCCAATCGATGAGAAGGCGCGCCTCGAAGAAGTCGCACACATTGACCTTGGCAGAGGCGGACACGGGAATGCCGCGGAGGGTGAGCTCATGGGCGATGCGCTCGGCCTCGCCCGCCTTATTGCGCACGAGAACGGCGATATCGCCGAACGTAACGCGCTTTTCCTTTCCCTCATCGGCATCGAACCAGACGGAGCCCACCTCGCCCTCCACGACGCGGGCGATGGAGACGGCGAGCGGGTCGCTCTTTTCCGCGCCCTCGCAGGAGAGCACCGTATAGACGCTCCGCTCTGCCCTCTCCTCCTCTTCGGCCTCGGGCACGAGGTGGAACTTGACCGCCCCGCGGTGGGCGCCGTAGCGATCCCCTCCGCGCATTTTGGCGTACTTCTCGCCGAGAAGGGCGGAGAACACGCGGTTGACGCCCTCGAGCACGGCGGATGACGAGCGGAAGTTGGAGGTGAGCCGAAGGGAGGTTTTGGCCTCCTCCGCCTTGCGCTCGAAGTACTCCGAGCGGCTGCCGCGGAAGCCGTAGATGGCCTGCTTCTCGTCGCCCACCAAAAAGACGTCGTCGCCCGAGACGAGGGAGATGATCTTTTCCTGCACGGGGTTGACATCCTGATATTCATCGACGCAGACATACTTGTAGCGCGCCTTCATCTCGCCGCGCGCCTCCTCGTTTTGCAGCACTTGAAGGGCATAGCGTTCGAGATCCTGATAGTCGAGGACGGAATTTTCCTTCTTCACGCGGGAGTACGCTTCGTCGTAACGAAGGGCGAGGTGAGCAAGCGCCGAAGTGCGGCGCTCCGCATCGAGATAGCGCGCCTCTTCCTCTTCTTGCGCAGCGTATTCGGAAAGTTCGGAATACAGCGCCTTCACCATCTTGTTGACGCCCGAGAGGAAGCGGAGTTTATCGAGCTCCTCGCCGCGCGCCTTTGTCATGCGCGGCATCATGGAGATGGCGGGCGGATTTGCCTTGGCGTACTCCGTCATTTCAAACAGCGTTTTGGCATTCAGAATGGGCGTGAGCGCCGCCATGAGGTCGGTTGCGACGGTGAAGGCGCGCGCGTTGTGCTCGGCGAGCCATGCGCCCGTATCATCGAGCCAGTCGGCGAAGTACTGCGCCCGCGAGCGGAAGTCCTCTGCAAGGTAGGCGCAAATTTCCCCGAACCGCTCCCCCTTGCCGAGACTTTGCAGAACGCTCTGCGGGTCGCCCTCCTCGCGCGCGCTCTCGTAGAGGGAGAGGACGACGCTGCGCAGGCGGGCATCCTTCTTCTTGCGGAAATAGGCGGCAAGAAGGGCGGAAAATTCGGGGCTGTTTTCTTCATACGCCGCCTCGAACACCTCATCCATGGCGCGGGCGGAGAGCGTTTTCCCCTCGGGCATGTCCGAGGAGAGGATACAAAACGCGGGGTCGACGTCCACGAGGAAGAAGTTGGCGCGGATGAGCCGCGCGCAGAAGGCGTGAATGGTGCTGACGTCCATCACGGGCAGGTCGTTGAGTTCGTTGACCAGCCGTTCGCGCTCCTTTCCGGTGCTCTCGCCGATGCGCTTCAAGAGGGCGAGACGGAGCCTGTCGCGCATCTGCGCGGCGGCCTTGTTGGTGAAGGTTACGGCGAGCATATCGCGGACATGCTCCCCTCCGAGAATGAGAGAGACGAGGCGCTCGATCATGACGAACGTCTTTCCGCTGCCCGCCGAAGCGGAGACGACCACCTGCCCGCGGGAGGAAATGGCGCGGCTCTGTTCTTCCGTCAAATTCATTTTGTATCCCCCCTCTCTCTTCTCACGATCGAAACAATTTCCTTGCAGCTCGCGCTCTTCTCGCGGCGGGGCTCGCCCGAAAAGCCGCACGCGCCCGCAAGTTTGCAGTAGGCGCACGCCCCCTCGTAGGGAGACGGCGCGATGTTGCCCGCGCGCATCTCGCGCTCGGCATTTTGGGAGACGAGGCGGGCGTATTCCAGAAAATCCTCGAAGTCCTCCTGCGGCATGCCCTTTTCCGTGCGGCCGCCGCCCTCGAAAAATTCGCTCTTTTCGCCCGCCGCGCGGCCTTCATCCATGCGGGCGAGCACTTCCTCTTCCTTGCTGAAAAACCCGCGCATGCGGTACTTCGCCTCGCCCTCGGGCGTGTAATTTTCCGCCGCGGGAAAGTAGAACGCCCCCGCCGCCTTGCCCTCCTTGGACGCGGCGAGAAGGTAGAGCTGAAGCTGCAACTTTCTGCCCGTGTAGTAGGAGAGCGGCTTATCGTCGATGGCGCCCGTCTTGTAGTCGATGACGCGGACGTACTCGTCCGAGGCGTCCACCCTGTCCGCGCGGCCTTTGAGGGAGAGCTCGGGGAGCCCCACCTCGCGCTCGGTCTCCCTCACGCGGAAGCGCGACCCCGCCACTTGCCTGTATGCCGCCGCGGAGACCTCCGTGCACTCGGAGATGAGCCGCCCGCCCGTGTATTCGCCCTCCCGCGTATCCGAGAGCGCCGAAAAGCGGGGGCTTTGAAGAAGTTCCACGGCGGCAGCCTTGGCGGCGGCGCGGCAGGCGGCTTCATCCTCGAAGTCGTTGAAGGAGGGCGCGACGCGCTCCAATACGGCATGCACGAAGGAGCCCGCATCGGTATCCTGCACCGTGCGCTCCTCGCGCTCCCGAAGCCGCAGGGCGCGGAGGGCAAAGCCCGCATACGGGCAATCGAAGTATTTTTCGAGAAGGGTGGGCGAGACGTCGCCTTGAAAATACAGCCGCTCCGCCTCGGGCACGGCGGCTTTTTCCCGCCCCATCAGCAGTTTTTCGACGCGCTCCCTCCCCCACTTCCTCTCCAAGGCGCGTTGAAGGGAGGCATAGCGCGCGTCCTTTTCGCCGCGCAAAAACGCCTCACGGTATTTGAGAAGGGCGAGCGCGGCGGGCTCCTCCTCCGCGCAGTCGTAGGGGAAGAGATCGGGAAGCGGGCGCATGCGGAAGAGGCGTTCGGAGTAGGCGAACACCTCGCTCTTCTGCGTCTCCTCGTCCGCCGCGCGAAGGGGGCGAGAGAGGTACAGCTTCTCCGAAAACGAACAGAGGTTGAGGGCGAGGCTCTCGCGGGCGCGGGCGTTGACCACCGCAATGGCGGGCTCGATCTCCACGCGCAGGGTGGAGAGCGCCGTGATATCGCGGTCGGAGATGAGCGCGGTGTCGCGCGAGGCGCGGGGAAGCCCCTCGGTGAGCCCCGTTGCAAACAAAACTTTTACGCGGCAGAACTTGCTCTCGGTGGCATCCCCCACAAAGACGGCGTCCGCCGACTGCGGCAGCACGGAGACCCCCAGCGACGACAGCCCGCTTTGAAGAAGCGAGGAGAACTCGCGCGCGGTGAAATTTTCCCCGCCCGCGACCGTTTCCATCTCGGAGAGAACGTTTTCGAGGGGGGAGATATCGAGAAAGGCGCGGTCGGCGCCCGTGAATTTTTCTTGAAGGGTCTCGATGACGCGGGCGGCGTCTGTGAGCTTCAAAAGGGCGCGCACTCCCGCGGCATACGCGGAGCACGTCCCCTTGCGGGGAAAGACGGCAAGATACGAGAGCATACGCTCGCGGCAGGCAACGAGGCGTTTGCGGCAGTCGGCAGGGCGTTCGCGGTCGAAATTTTCAATCGCATCCCCCTCCTTGATCTCCCGCCGCACGGCGCCGCGGTAGCCGCCGAACTTCAAAAGATAGTTGCGGTATTCATCGCCCCCATCCCCGAAAAAGACGGACGCGGCGACGGCATCGACGGAGGCGGGCAGCCCGCCGTCCGAGACGGCCGTGAGCACCGCGAGCACGAAGGCGCAGAAGGCGTGTTCGGAGAAGGGGCGCTTGCGGTCGGCAAAATAGGGAATACGGTAGGCGGAGAAGGCGCGTTCCACGTCCATGAGGCGGCCGCTATCCGGAATGAGCACGGCGAGGTCGCGGTAGCGTAGCCCCTCCGCGACGTGCTTTTTGATGAGGGCGCAGACGGTATCGAGCTCCTCCGCCTCGTCCGCCGCCTCGAAGGAGAGGACGTTCTCCGTCTCCATGGCGGCCGCGCCGAATTTCTCGGGCGCAAACAGCCCGCCGTAGAGACGGCGCGCCTCCTGCGGCATATAGGAGGGAGCGACGCTCTTTCGTATGGGCGGGAACTCCGCGGCGACGCGCAAGAAGGCGTCCCTGCCCTCGTGCGTGCAGAAGCTCGCGTCCCCATCCACAAAGACGGCCGTCACCTCGCCCCCCGCTTCGAGCGCGGCGCGCACCCCTTCGAGCGCCTGACGTGTAAAGGAGGGAAAGGCGAAGAACACGATGTGCGCCCCCCTTGCCTGCTCCGCAATGGCAGCGGGAAGGAGCGCGAGATAGCCGTTTTCATCGACGTAACCCGAGCTTCGCAAAAATTCGGTGTATTTTTCGAGCAAAAACGCGAGGTCGGTGAGCTTTAATTTGAGAAGCCCCTCCGTCTCCGCCGCCCCCAAGCGCAAGGCCTCGGCGTCCACGCGGGAGGCGGAGAGCTGGGCGATGGTCTCGTACACCGCCTGCGCCGCGCCCTTTTGGAAACAGCCGAGTTTTTCGGCGTTCTCCCCGATGAGGGAGGCGACCTTCATCACCGATCCCTGCTTGGAGAGCACCCGCTTTTCCCCCGAGAGGAAGCGGGAGAACGTCGTAACGTTCACATCGAAGGAGCCCTTTCGCTCGGCGAGCACGGCGCGCTCGGCGAGAAGGGTGAGCCTGTCCTCGCAGAATACGACCGTCCTCCCCGCGCGCTGCGAGACTGCCCCGGTGAGCGCCGCGAGGGCGTCGGTCAAATTGTTGCAACAGATGATATGCGCCATAGTTTTCTCCGCAATTTCCTGTATTATATCACACTTCGGGGAATTTTTTTGCCATATTCCGATGAATTATTTTTACAAACGCAAAAAATTGTGTTATAATACCCTTGAATTTACCGTTTCGGAGATCATCATGAAGAAAAAATGCGTTGCGGGTCTCATCCTCTTGTTGCCGCTCGGCCTCCTTGCCGCCTGCGGCGGAGGCGGCCCCACCACCCTCTCCATCAGTCCAAACTGGTACGCGAATACGACCACATCCCTCACGAGCTATTCCAAGGAAGAGCTCACCTACGACGTCACATTCCAACCGCCGCAGGTCGAAGGCGATTGCACCGTCACCTACGAGACGGGCACGTATAAGACGACGCTCGAGACTGTCTCCTACGATTTTAAGGACGGCTCGTCCGGCCGCGTCTATCTCTATACGACGCGGTTGGATATCTCGGGTCAATACACGTACAAGGGCACCGCGGGCGAGACGTTCACCGATTTCGTCGCCTCGGAAGTGTACTTCCACACGACGGAGAGAAATGTGCTCGTCCCCATCGAGAGCAAGAAGGAGATCGTAAGTACGAGCCCCGTGCAAAATCCCGGCGACGATATGTTTTTCAGCAAGGTGCATTACAAATACGACGTCGTCTACAACACCGCAGATGCACCCAACGAGACGCTGCAATCGGCGGAGATCACGACCACGCGGATCTATCGGAACGAAGAGGACAAGGAGGAAGAAGCTGCCGAGACCGAGACGGTCAAGATCAAGAGCAAGGGGAGCTTTTTCGATAACGAGGAAGTTTTGTTTGCGATGCGCGGGCTGGATATGTCCGCCGCCGCCAAGTTCTACACCATCGACCTCCGCACCTACGACGTGACGGGCGTCACCTTCTCGGGGGCGCCGGAGAAGACCGTGTTCACGCCCGCCAAAGACAACCCGCTCACCGTCGACGGGACGGCGGTCGCCGGGGATATTCAGGCATACACCCTGCACTTCTACTACGATTCCGACCACTCCGGCCCCGCGCGCACCGCGGTGTATGCCGCCAAGCTGGACGACTCGCGCAACAACACCTACCGCAACGTGCTCCTTCAACTCGAAGATCCCATCCCGTATGGATACGGAACGTTCTACTATACGCTGCGCTCCGCGACCTTCGCAAAATAAGCACCTCTCCCCGCCGTGCGGGGACTTCGCCGCAAGGCACGCCTGCGGCACCCCCAAAGGGGAAGCGGGAAACAAGTAAAATGCAAGCGCCCTCCCGCGGGAGGGCGCCTTCGTTTATCCGCCGTACACTTCCCGTTTGAGAATGCCGATATAGGGAAGGTTCCTGTACCGTTCGTTATAGTCGAGCCCGTAGCCCACGACAAATTCGTCCTCGATGGCAAAGCAGTTGAAATCGGGCCGGATATCGTATGTGCGGCGCGATTCCTTGTCGAGGAGGGTGACGATGCACACCGACTTTGCGCCGCGCTCCAAAAGGAGCGCCTTCAGGTTGGCGAGGGTGAAGCCGCTGTCGATGATGTCCTCCACCACGATGACGTCCCTGCCCTTCACATCCCTGTCGAGATCTTTCTTGATTTTGAGTTTGCCCGAGGAGACGGTGCCCGAGCCGTACGAGGAGACCGCCATGAAGTCGAGTTCCGCGGGCACGGTGAGGTGGCGCACGAAGTCGGCATAAAAGATGATGCCTCCCTTCAGAATGCCCACCACGAGGGGAATTTTGCCCTGATAGCGCCTGTCTACCGCCTCCGCGACCTCGCGGACGCGCGTCTTTAATTGCTCTTCCGTCAATAGGATCCTTTCACAGTCCTTGTGCATGTTGTCCTCCGTATTCTCACATCCTTGCGGCATATTCATCCCGCTCTACTGTATGACCCCGCGACGCACCGTCGCCTCCGTTACCTTTACGGCGTCCGCGATCTCCACGCCGACGACGGCGTACACCTCGCTCCCCTTTGCGATGACAGGGAGTTTTTTCGAGAGACGGGCGGAAATTTTTCTGTCCGTCAGGAACTTTTTGAGCGTCTTTCGCGGGGCATGGTATGGGGTAATGACGTCCCCCTCCCTTCTCGTGCGCACCACGCAGCCCTCGGGGAAGGCATCCAAATCGACGGCGAGGACGCGCTTGGAGCCGCCCCCTTCGAGGCCGCAAGCCGCGATCTCCCGCACGGAGAAGACGGCGGGTTTGGTATAGAGACCCTCCTGCGGTGCAAAGGGGATTTCGGGAGCCTCTTCTTGGAAGTCCCAATAAAAGACGATGTATTTCCCCTCGCGGATGGCGATCCGTTGCCACGGGACATCGGAGACGGGGAGTATGACCCGCTTCCCGCTCTGCGCCGTTCTCAATTTGGCGATCTCCCCGAGGTTGGCGCGCGTGTAGCCATACTGCGCGGTCTGCCGCATACAGGAAAGACAGGCGCGGTTGAAGAGAACATCGGGAAGATCGACGGGCACCCACTCCTCATCCGGCATGCGGACGGTGGCGTCCTCGGCAAGCTGTTGCAGAAAGCCGTCCTCTTCGGCGGCAAGAGCGGCAAATTCCACGAGGTGTTTCGCCGCATTCCCGTGGATCTTTTCGAACGCGGGCAGAACAGTATGGCGGATATAGTTGCGGGTGTAATTTTCGTCCCTGTTCGTCGAATCCTCGACATGGGGTAGGTTTTTCTCGGCTGCGTATGCCTCGATCTCGGTGCGCGTGCAGGTGAGAAGGGGGCGGACGATGCCGCCGTATTCGGTGATCGCCTTCATGCCCGAGACGCCCGTGCCGCGGGCGAGACGGAAGAGGATGGTCTCCGCCACGTCGTCCGCATGGTGGGCGGTCGCAACGAGGTCGGCTTCATCATTTTCGAGAAGGGAATGAAACGCCCCGTGCCGCACGCTTCGGGCGACGTTTTCCATGTTGCCGCCCTGCTCTTTCACGAGTTTGGGAACGTCCACCCGCCGGACGGTGAGCGGGACGCCCCACTCTTCACACAGACGCTTGCAGAACGCCATGTCGCGCAAGCTCTCTTCCCCGCGGATGCCGTGTTCGATATGGATGGCGGAAAGCGTGATACCCATGTCCGCGGCGCGGCTCTTGAACGCATGCAGAAGGCAGACCGAATCGACGCCGCCCGAGAGCGCGACGCACACCCGCTTGCCCCTGTATTTTTCCGCATCGAATAACGTCATTTGTAAATTCAGTATAGCATACCCCGCCCGAAAAAGCAAGCCGCGGCGCGCCCCTTTTCCGATCTCCGCAGAGATATTAAACTATTTTGATGAGCTGTGCCGCCATGCTTTTCACTTCGGCCGCCGTTAAGCCCAGAGTGTTTTTATTGAGGTTTACATTGTTCATTTTCAATATCTGTTCTAACCATTCGTGGTGATATTCGCGCGTTCTGCAATAAGTACTCTTGCGCGACGGCCAAGTTTTAATATTGTGCCATGCGATATGGTTTTTATCGATATGATCATAAAAAGCATATGAAATAAACCAACTTGCTCCAATCGTGGTAAGATATTCACCGCCGTCAAAAGGGAAAAAATGTCCCATAATTATCTCCAAATAAATTTTTAATCGGCTCCGTGTACGCGGTTATTACTTTGCCGTGGGCCTGTCAAAATAGTTTTGGAAATTCTGTTGACGAAAGCGACCAATCTTTCCGTATTTCGGAAATTTTACCCAAATGCCGTTTTCGTCGATTTTCAGAACGACGCCCGCTCCGTACGTTCGGTGGATCACCTCGTCCCCCTCATGCACCTCAAAGGCGGGCTTGGGCGGAATAGGCCGTTCCCGCTCGGTGTGCGTTTCCTCGACCCGCTTCACCCCAAAAGAAAATTTTACTTCATTGGTGATACGCTTGTGCCGGATATCCCCATCCATGAAGATGACTGTTTTTCCGTTCTCTGTCCAGATGCGGCCTCTGCGGAAAAACTCGTAGTCGTACGCGGAAAATACCGGATATTTCCTCTGAACTTCCTTCCAGAGTTCGCTGTGATGCCTTCTCTCGTTGTCGAACACGCTGACGAGATAAGTCCCACGGGCGCGCAAAAGGCGGGTAAAATCAAAGATATCAAAGTTGAGCCCCATCCATGCGTCCCAATACTTTTCGGGAATGGCGGGGATCACCCAAAAACAACCCTCTTGCGGCACGCGGGGTTTCAACCGCTCTTTCAAAAGTGAGTTGAGCACGGGGAAAATTTTCGCACACCGCTCGTCACTCACGCTTGCCCACGGCGCACCGTTGAAGTTCTTCCCCCAAACAAAACAGGCGCCGTCCTTTTCGTACGCCGCTACATATTCTATTGGTTTCCCCGTCTTTGCGCTCGGCTCGCCGTACGTGAAGAAGGGCTCCTTTAAGCCGAAATGCGAAATCATCTCCTTTCGGCAGTTAGAGAAGAGAATAAGGTCGGGCTTCAAAGAAGCGATGAGATCGGAAAACAGATCGCTTTGCAATTCCTTTTTTGTAAAAGGCCCAAGCCCCGAAAACGTCGGATTTGTGGCAATGGGGGTGGAAAAATCGATATGGACTGCCGTATTTCCCGCGCGGGGGTTTCCGATTTTTCCGCCGTAGGAGACGCTGAAATCATGCCATTTCAAAATGCGTTCAAAGTTCTTGAACCAATCGTAAGGATTGTTTTCAAAATAATGATTGAATGCTTCATAGACGTACTTGCGTTGGGAGCCACCCCATTCTTCCTCATAAAGAAACCGCGGCTCGGTAAATTCATGGAAAGAGGGATTGCGCCCCACCGTGACGACACGGATCTCCGAGCGAAAATAGGCCTCCAAGTCCCCGAACCAAACAATGGGGAAACGAGCCCGCGCCGCTTTTACGCAGGGCAAATCTTTTACTTTTTCATATTCATAATCTGCTTTGGATAAGAGAAAGTCGATCGTGGGGCGCGCCTGTATGGTCATCGTGTTTTGCATTGTGTTCCTCCCGAAACGGCAATATTTTTAATATAATGCCGTTTGAACCAAACTTTAATATTCAAAAAATGCGCCAACCGAAATCAAATTCACTGCAAACCATGATCTTCACCGTCACAAGAACTACCGTAGCGGGCGAACGGGAACCCCCCCTCTTTCTCATTCTTCCTCCGCGCAGGTGCGCAATTTTTTGACGAGCGCCGCGCCGCCCTTCTCCTGCGCGAGCGCCGAAAGGTCGGGTTCCTCGAGCCGCGCCGTCATCATCTCCTCGTGGGAAACCGTCTCCAAAATGCACACATCCCCGCGGTAGAGCGTGAGATCCTCATAGAAAAGTTGCATGTTCCCGAACATGACGTTGCCCCAATCGTGCACTGTATCCCCCTTCCACTGCGGAAGATCGGCGAGGGAGGAACTTAAAAACGCCGCGCGCTTGTCATCATCGAAGAGAAAATCACACGCCTCGTGCAGAAGAGAAGAATAGCCGAAGGTCACGCGGGGGTTCAATGCACGGTGGAACGCAAGCCATTTTCTGCCGACAAACGCATAGTTCACGCAGACGGTGTACATGCGTTTCAAATCGCGCACCGTGCTCTCTTCCCGCTTGATGATCTCGCGGCAACATTCCGCATACTCATCCCGCAAAGAGTCCGGCATGCCATGCAAAAGACTTTTCGCCTCGGCGTTGCCCTCTTGCAGATCCCTGACGTATCGCAAAACGAGTTCCAGCCGCGCCCTGTTCTGTTCGGCGAACGCCTCGCGGAGATCCTTTTGCTTGAAGGGGCGGAGAAGCGCCTTCGTCGCACACTTGCCGCGCGTTGCGACAGCCACACAGTAACGGATGAGCAGATTTCGCTCCTTGGGGGTAAGCACCCCGCCGTTCAGACAAAATTCCATACGGGTATTATACCATGACCTCCTTCAAAAGACAAGAAAACGACGCTTTCAAAAAAAATCATTTTGAAGCGCAAAATCGATTGACAAACGCCGCAAAGTCCGTTACAATGAAAAGGCTAATCGGCGCAGTGCCGAAAGGCTTATATCGCGGGGTAGAGCAGCCAGGTAGCTCGTCGGGCTCATAACCCGGAGGTCGCAAGTTCGAATCTTGCCCCCGCAACCATACATGGCGATGTAGCTTAGTTGGTTAGAGCGATCGGTTCATACCCGATAGGTCAGCGGTTCGACTCCACTCATCGCTACCAAATAAATTCGGCGCTCCGCCGTTTTTATATATAATGGGAACGCGGGCATTCTCCCGTGTCCGCGCCGCCTTTTCCGGAACGGCGCTCCGCGAAAACTATATACGGCCCGTTGGTCAAGCGGTTAAGACACCACCCTTTCACGGTGGTATCATGGGTTCGAGTCCCGTACGGGTCACCAAATGAGACCCAGTAGAACCCGTAAAACGGTTCTATCTGGGTCTCTTTTTGCCATTTTTTGGCATTTT
>CANRFK010000022.1 GCA_947629875.1 uncultured Clostridia bacterium | reverse complement strand
TTCTGCTTCTTTCGGGCGGCATCGATTCGCCCGTCGCGGGCTACATGATGGCCAAGCGCGGCATGACGGTGGAGCCCTTGCACTTCCACAGCTATCCCTACACCAACGACGGGGCGAAGGAGAAGGTGAAAGAGCTCGCCGCGCTCCTCTCGCGCTATACGCTCGTGGATAGGCTCCGCACGGTGAACGTCGCCCACATTCAGGAGGAGATCCATAAAAATTGCGCCGCCGACCTCAACGTGACGCTGCTTCGCAGGTTTATGGTGCGCATCGCCGAGCGGGTCGCCGGGAAGGTGGGCGCGCAGTGCCTCATCACGGGCGAGAGCCTCGGGCAGGTGGCGAGCCAGACGATGGAGGGGCTGACATCCTCCAACTCCGTGGCGACGCTCCCCGTCCTGCGGCCGCTCATCGGGTTCGACAAGGAGGAGATCATCGAGCGCGCGCGAAGGATCGGCAGCTACGAGACCTCGGTGCTTCCCTATGAGGACTGCTGCACGGTGTTCCTCCCCGAGCATCCCGCCATCCGCCCCAAGCTCTCGTACATCGAAGAGGAGGAGGCAAAGCTCGACGTGGAGGCGCTCATCGAGGAAGCCATGCAAACGCTGGAGTATATCCGCCTCTGATCACCACCAATCGTCGGGGAGAGCCGAGGGCGCTTCGACGCGCACGGAGGGGAGCGTGACCGTTTTCCCCGCACGGCTCAAGTAGTAGGGTGTGACGGAGTAGACGTAACTCTCGCCCGCGCGGACGGAGTTATCGCAGATAAGTTTTTGAAATTTTCCGCTGTAAATCGTGGTCGTTTGGCCGCGATTTACTCTTTTTACAACATAATCATAGTACTTTGTCTGACATAGTACTATATAAACTGCCCCATTTTTGACAAAAATGCGGGGCTCTGAGATGGTCGGCTCGGAAAAACGCCTGCACGTCTCCTGCGGGAGCGCGGAGGGGCGGAAGAGTTCGTAGAGGTTCTCGCCCACGGGCGCGGAGGGGTCGGCGAGGACAATTTTGTGGTCGTTCTCGTAGGAGAGCCTGTCGTAGGCGACGCGGATGAGGCTGTTGCAGGCGGGAAGGGGCGCGGGCGTTCTGTCATCATATAAGACGCGCAGAACGCGCAGGGCGATGTTGGCGGGGAGGCCTCCGCCCGTCGCGCTTATGGGGGAATTGTCGCGGTTTCCCAGCCACACGGCTACGGTATCCTCTGCGGTGTAGGCGACGGTGTAGGCGTCGGTGTTGCCGCCCTTTCCCTCGGCGGTGCCCGTCTTGGCGCAGACAGGGAAGGGGAGCGAAGCAAGTTTTTTCGCTGTTCCCTCCTTGGCGGCCGTCTGCAACATGTCGCTCATGAGGGCGCAGGTCTCCCCCGAAAAGACGTGCGTGCCTGCGGGGCTGTGGCGGTAGAGAACGTGCCCCTTTTCATCCTCGACGCGCAGAATGCAGGAAGCGGGGTAGTAAGTTCCCCCCGAGGCAAAGGTGGAATAGGCGTCGGCGAGGGCGGGGAGCGAATAGCCCTCGCGCATGCCGCCGAGGGCGAGGGCGAGCGTTCTGTCCTCCTCTTCGACGGGGAGCCCCATTTTTGCCATATAACGCGCCGCCCTGTCGCACCCGAGGCTATTCAGAATGCGCACGGCGGGGATGTTCACGCTGTGCGAGAGGGCATACCGCGCGCTCATGTATCCCCCCGAGGCGCCGCCCGCATCGTCGGGGGAGTAGCCGCCGAAGTCGGCGCGTTCGTCGGAGAGGGGCGTTGCGGGGGAGATGAGGTTCTCCTCGATGGCGGGCGCGTAGACGAGGAGGGGCTTGATGACGGAGGCGGGCAGGCGCTTCAACGTGCCGCAGGTCGTGTGGTATGCCTTTATGGCGTGGGTGCGGTTGTCGAGAACGAGAGCGGCGGCGTCGCTCTCCGCCTCGGTCTTTTCCAGCTCCGCTTGCAGGGCGGCGTTGTATGCCGTGTAGATTTTGAGAGACCCCAATTCTCCCGTGCGGGCGTCGGGGAAGAGGGCGGCAAGTTCCTCGTACACGCGGGAAAGGTAGGCGTTTTCGCCGCTCTCGGAGGGGGCGGAGGGCAGGGGCTCCTTGGCCGCCTCCGCGTACTGTGCCGTCGTCAAATATCCCTGCTCCAACATGAGTTTTAGTACAAAATTGCGCCGCGAAAGGCATTTTTCGGGATTTTTGAAGGGGGAATAGGTATTGGGCGACTTGACGAGGGCGGCAAGCATGGCACACTCCGCGGGGGTGAGCTCTTCCGCATCCTTGCCGAAATAGTACTCCGCCGCACGCCCCACGCCGAATGCACTGTGCCCGAAGTAGATGGAGTTGACGTAGAGCTCCAAAATTTCTTCCTTGGAGTATCGCCGTTCGAGGGCGCGGGTCAGCTTGAACTCTTTGAGCTTGCGCGTGATGGTCTTGTCGCTCGTGAGATGGGTGTTTTTGATGAGCTGCTGGGAGATGGTGGAAGCTCCCTCGCGGAAGGAAAAACTCGTGAGGTTTTTCCACATGGCCTTTGCAACGCGGCGGTAGTCGATGCCGCCGTGGGCAAAAAAGCGCTTGTCTTCGACGGCGACGAAGGCATTGGGGAGATAGTCGGGAAAGCTCTCGTAGGCGACGCTCTTTCGCCTCGCCGTCTCCATTGCCTTGCCGCCCTCGTCGTAGATGCGGATGCAGGCCGTATCCAGCGTGAGTTTTTCGGGCTCCAATCCGGCTCCAGCCGTGATGCCGAGATAGGCAAAGAGGAGCGAGAGAAGGAGAACTCCCGCCGAACCGAAGAGAACAAAGAGAACGATCGCCGCGCGTTTCATACGGACAGTATCCGTAATTTACGCAAAAAATTTCGCCTCCACGCGCGCGGAAATGTTGAAAATACAGGTCGTTTATGATATAATGCAAGTTGGGAGAAAAGGCCATGACACTGCAAGAGATCATTTCAAATAGTTCGCGCATCGTGTTTTTCGGCGGCGCGGGGGTATCCACGGAGAGCGGGATCCCCGATTTCCGCTCGGAGGACGGGTTGTACAGGCAGAAGTATTCCGTGCCGCCCGAGACCATGTTGAGCGCGGACTATTTCTATTCGCACACGGCGGAATTTTATAAATTCTACCGCGACAAGATGCTGCCCCTTTGGGCGAAGCCCAACGCCGCGCACCTGAAACTCGCCGAACTCGAGAAGAAGGGGAAACTTCTCGCCGTCGTCACGCAGAATATCGACGGTCTGCATCAGGCCGCGGGGAGCAAGAAAGTGTATGAACTCCACGGCAGCGTGCACCGCAACACCTGCCTTTCGTGCGGCAAAAAATATACCGCCGAGTTCATCGCAGAGAGTGAGGGCGTGCCGCGCTGTTCGTGCGGGGGGCTCATAAAGCCCGACGTCGTCTTATACGGCGAGCCGCTCGACGGCGAAACGGTGGAGGGCGCGTGCGAGGCCATCGCCTCCGCCGATACCCTCATCGTGGCGGGGACGTCGCTCACCGTGTATCCTGCGGCGGGGTTTGTGAGCCTCTTCCGCGGCAAGCATCTCGTGCTCGTCAACCGCAGCGCAACGCCGCTCGACAGCACGTGCGACCTTGTGCTCCGCGAGAACGTGGGCAAGGTGTTTTCGGAGATCGAAGCATGAACTATCACATTGTGACTTACGGCTGCCAGATGAACCTGCACGAGTCGGAGAAGATCGCGGGCGTGCTCAAAGAAAAGGGGTACGAGAAAGAAACGGCCATCGAAGAGGCGGATATCATCGTATTCAACACCTGCTGTATCCGCGAGAACGCCGAAAATCACGCGTTCGGCAACATCGGCGCGCTCAAACAGCTCAAACGGAAGAAAAAGGGGCTCATCATCGCGGTGGGCGGCTGTATGGTGCAGGAAGAGGGGAAAGCCGCCCTTCTCAAAGCCAAATTTCCCTTCATCGATATTCTCTTCGGCACGCACAATCTTTCGGAGCTCGGAGATCTCATCGAGAAGAAGCGGGCGGGGCGGCGCAATCTCGTCTCCGTGCCCGCGGCGCGGGCGGAGGTGGAGGACGGCGTTTCGCCCGTCCGCACGAGTTACCCCAACGCATGGGTGAACATCATGTACGGGTGCAACAATTTTTGCTCGTACTGCATCGTGCCCTACGTGCGCGGCAGGGAACGCTCCCGCAGAATGGACGATGTTCTTTCCGAAGTGCGCGCCCTTGTGGAAAAGGGCTATAAGGAAATTACGCTCCTCGGGCAGAACGTGGATTCCTACCGCGACGAAAACGGGGCGGATTTTCCTACGCTTCTCGACGCCGTCGCCTCCATTGAAGGCAAGTTCCGCGTGCGGTTCATGACGTCGCACCCCAAGGATTTCTCCGCGGCGCTCGTCGCCGTCATGAAAAAGCACGAAAAGATCTGCAAACACCTGCATTTGCCCGTGCAATCGGGCTCGAGCCGCATTCTCTCGCTCATGAACAGGCGGTATACGCGGGAAAAATACCTTGATGAGATCGCCCTCTTGAAACGGGAGATCCCCGACTGCGAGGTGACGACGGACTTCATCGTGGGCTTTCCCACCGAGACGGAGGAGGACTTTCAAGAGACGCTCACTTTGGTGGAGGAGGCCGATCTCGCCTCGGCGTTCATGTTCATCTTCTCCCCGCGCACGGGCACGCGGGCGGCTACAATGGAGGGGCAAGTGAGCGAGGAAGTTTCCAAGGAAAGGCTCTCCCGCCTCATTGCGCTCGTCAACGAAAAGACCCGCCAAAAGAGCGCGAAGTATGTGGGCAAAACGGTGGAGATCCTCTGCGAGGACTACGACGCCAAGAAGGGCATGTACCTCGGCAGGGACGAATACGGGCAAATGGGGTACTTTGAAAGTAAGAAAAACCGCGTGGGGGAGCTTGTCCGCCTCCGCGTGACGCGGGCAAACGGCATTTCGCTGTACGGCGAGGCCGTAGATTGACGGAGGAAAATTATGGCGCTTTCACCGATGATGGAGCATTGGAAAAAGGTCAAGGCCGAATACCCGGGGTGCATCGTCTTTTACCGCCTCGGCGATTTCTATGAGATGTTCTTCGAGGACGCCGAGAAGGCGAGCAAGATCCTCGACCTCACGCTTACGGGCAGGGACTGCGGGCTGGAAGCCCGCGCGCCGATGTGCGGCGTGCCCTTCCATGCCGCCGACAGTTATATCCAAAAGCTCGTGGATGCGGGCGAGCGCGTCGCCATCTGCGAACAGCTCTCCGACCCAAAGGCGAGCAAGGGAATGGTGGATAGGGACGTCATCCGCGTGGTCTCGGCGGGGACGGTCATCGAGAACGAGATGCTCGATGAGAAGCGGAGCAACTACATCGCCTGCGCCTGTAAGATAAACGGAAATTATGCGCTCGCGTGGGCGGATATCACGACGGGCGAGTTCGCCGTGGGCGAGGCGGAGAACACAGAGCACCTTCTGTATGCGCTCGTCAATCTCTCCGTCGCCGAGATCATCTGCAATGAGGAACTTCTGTTTGAGACCAAGGACTGTGCGGAGGTACAGCGGGGCGCGCTTCCCGCGTTCTCGTGCTATCTCCCGTGGTCGTTTGGGCGGGCGGCGGCGGAAAAATCGCTCAAAGAGCAGTTCTCCGCCTCGGTGGACGCCTTGGGGATCGCCGGCAAGGAGGCCTCCATCTGCGCGGCGGGGGCGCTCCTCGAATACCTCCGCGAGACGCAGAAGCACGCCCTCAAAAATATCAATTCTCTCCGCTATGCCGAGGAGGGCTCGCGGCTCGTATTGGATAGCGTCGCCGTGCGCAACCTCGAAATTCTCAAAAACAACGCGGAGGGGAAGAAGTACGGCTCCCTTCTGTGGCTCCTCGACAGAGCCAAGACGGGCATGGGAGCCCGCAAACTTGCGAGCGCGCTCATCTCGCCGCTCCGCGACAAGAAGGCCATCGAAGAGCGGCTCGATGCGGTGGACGAGCTCTTCCGCGCAAGCGTCGTGCGCATCGGCCTCGCCGATATGCTCGCGGGCATCAAGGATATCGAACGGCTCACGGGGCGCATCTCCAACGGCAACTTACAGCCCAAGGACTGCATTGCGCTCTCCGCGTCTCTTTCCGTCGTGCCCAATCTCAAATTCCAGCTCTCGGGATTTTCCTCCGCACTCCTCGGGCGCATTGCCGCGGGGCTTGCAGATACCAAGGAAATATGTGCGCTTCTCGATGCGGCGATCGCCCCCGACGCGACGACCATTCGGGAGGGCGGCTATATCCGCCGCGGCTACAACAAGGAACTCGACGAACTCAAAGACGTGAAGGAGCACAGCAAGGCGCTCCTCGCCGAGCTCGAAACGCGCGAGCGCGAAAAGACGGGCATCCGCACCTTAAAAGTGGGCTATAACCGCGTGTTCGGCTACTATATCGAAGTCAGCAACTCTTTCCGCGACCGCGTCCCTTACTCCTACACGCGCAAACAGACGCTTACAAACGGGGAGCGGTACGTCAACGAAGAACTCAAGGAACTCGAAGCCAAAATTTTGGGCAGCGACGACAAGGCGCAGCGCCTCGAAGAATTTCTCTACTCCGAACTTTTGGAGATCCTCGGGCGCAACATCCCGGTGTTCCAAGCGGTGGCGGCGGCCGTTGCTTCGCTCGATTGCCTCGTCTCGCTTGCGACCGTCGCCAAGGAAAATAAATACGTGCGCCCCGAGATCGTGGAGGAGGGAGCTCTCGTGGTGGAAGAGGGGCGGCACCCCGTCGTGGAGGCCATTTCGCGCGAGCGGTTCGTGCCCAACGACTGTATGCTCGACGGCGGCGACAGCCGCACGATGATCCTCACAGGGCCAAATATGGCGGGCAAGAGCACCTATTTGAGACAGAACGCCCTCATCGTGCTCATGGCGCACATCGGCTCCTTCGTGCCCGCAAAGCGCGCCGTTGTTCCCATTGTCGACCGCATCTTTACGCGCATCGGGGCGAGCGACAACCTCATTTTGGATCGGAGCACCTGCATGGTGGAGATGACGGAAGTCGCCAGCATTCTGCGCAATGCGACCTCAAAGAGCCTTCTCATTTTGGACGAAGTCGGGCGCGGCACGAGCACGTTCGACGGGCTCTCCATTGCGTGGGCGGTCATCGAGCACCTGACGAAGAACATCCGCGCAAAGACGCTGTTCGCGACGCACTACCATGAACTCACCGAACTCGAGGGCAAGCTCGAGGGCGTCAAAAATTACAAGATCAACGCGCGGGAGATCGGCGGAACCATCGTATTTTTGCGCAAGATCGTGCGGGGCGGAGCCTCGCGCTCCTTCGGCGTGGAAGTCGCCGCACTCGCGGGCGTGCCCGAATCGGTCACTTCCCGCGCCAAGACCATTTTGCGGACACTCGAAAAGAACGACCTCGCGGGGCGGCACATTCCCGAGGAACCCATTGAGGAGGAACCCGACGAGGTGGAGGAAAAACTCCGTACGCAGCTTGCGGGCATCAATCCGGACGTGCTCTCGCCCTTGCAGGCGCTGGCGCTCCTTGCGGAGTGGAAGGAGAAACTCAAATGATCAACGTTTTAACGCCCGACGTATATAACCGCATCGCCGCCGGCGAAGTGGTGGATCGCCCGTATTCCGTCGTCAAGGAACTCGTGGAAAACGCGATCGACGCGGGCGCGACCGAGATTTCCGTCGAGATCGAGGGCGGCGGCAAACGGCGCATCACCGTGACGGACAACGGGTGCGGCATTTCGAAAGAAGATCTGCCGCTCGCCTTCCGCCCGCACGCGACGAGCAAACTCTCCACGGCGGAGGACCTCTTCACCGTGATGACTTTGGGCTTCCGCGGCGAGGCCATTGCCTCCATTGCCTCCGTTTCGGAGATGGAGATCGTCTCCAACGCGGGCGGCGAGGCGTTCGCGCTCGCCTGCAAGGGCGGCGAACTCGGCGAAATTCGTGCGGCGGCGGGGGCAAAGGGGACGCGTGTCACGGTGGAAAATCTCTTCTACAATACCCCCGCCCGCCTGAAATTCATGAAATCGGATGCGCAGGAGGAGGGGGACGTCGGCAACATGATGGCGCGCTTCCTTCTCTCCCGCCCCGAGGTAGCGTTTACGTATACCGTGAACGGCAAGGTCAAATACCGCTCCTTCGGCGATGGCTTAAAAGCCGCGCTCGTCGCCGTGTACGGGGCGGGCATTTTGAGCGATTGCATCGAGATCTCCGCCGATAAGCACGGCATCAAACTTGCGGGCTTCATCGGAAACCGCAACTTTTCCAAGCCCAACCGCAGTTATCAGAGCCTCTTCGTCAACGGGCGCTATATTGTGAACCAAACGGTGAGCGCGGCCATCTCCAACGCCTACGCCGCCTACCTCATGAAGCGGCAATACCCGTTCTATGTGCTCTTTTTGGATGTGCCGCCCGAGATCGTG
Source organism: uncultured Clostridia bacterium (assembly GCA_947629875.1). Classification (GTDB taxonomy): domain Bacteria; phylum Bacillota; class Clostridia; order Christensenellales; family Borkfalkiaceae; genus Gallimonas. The sequence goes on along the minus strand of CANRFK010000022.1, from coordinate 6,073 downwards.
GACGTCAACGTGCACCCCAACAAGGCCGATGTGCGCTTTGCGGATAACCAAATTATCTACGGAAGCGTCTACTCGGTGGTCTCTTCCGTTCTCGACGGCAACTCCCGCGCCCTCGAATACGTTGCGCCGCAGTCTCTTCCCAAGCAGCCGCCCGCCGCGCCGCAGATGACGTATGCGGAAGCCAAAAAGGAACTGCAATTCGATGTCTCCCCGTTGGCGGGCAGAACGCCCGCGCCCCGCTTTTTCGAGCAGGAGCGGGAGCCTCTCAAATTCGAGGTGCATGCGCCCACTGCCGCCGAAATCGACTACTTTGAGGAGAACAAAAAGTTCTTATTGGAGCAGGCGCAGGCAAAGCAGGAGCGCGTAGACGTCAAGTCGCTCGAATACAAGGGCGAGCTCTTCCGCACCTATCTCATCTATGAATACGGCGACTGCGCCTATATTTTGGATCAGCACGCCGCGCACGAGCGCCTCATCTACGACAGGCTCCGCGAAAAGACGGAGCAGCGCGCCATCGTCTCCCAACCCATGCTGATGCCGTACATTCTCGAAGTGAACGCGGCGGAATATGCCTTCCTCGAAAAGAATTTCGGTGTTTTGCACGAGCTCGGGTTTGAAGCGGGCGCGTTCGGCGGCACGAGCATCAAGGTCTCCGCCGTGCCCGCCGACCTTATGGGTCTGGACTTGAAGGCGTTCTTCGGGGAGATCCTCGGCTCGATGGAGAGCCTTCGCGCCATCAAACTGCCCGATCTATTGAAGGATAAACTCGCCTCTGCGGCGTGCAAGGCGGCAGTCAAGGGCGGGGAGAAGCTGACGGACGAGGAGGCGCGCTCCCTAATCGAGCGCACCGAGGGCGACATGGGGCTCAAATGCCCGCACGGCCGCCCCGTCGCCGTCAAAGTCAAGAAGAGCGAGATGGAAAAACTGTTCAAGCGCATCGTATGAAAAAACTTTTGGTCATCTGCGGGGCGACAGCCTCAGGCAAGACGGCGCTTGCCGTGGAATGTGCAAGGCGAATGGGGGGCGAAGTCGTCTCCTGCGACGCCCTGCTCGTCTACAAAGGCCTCAACATCGGCACCGCCAAGCCCACATTGGAGGAGCGCGGAGGGATACCGCACCACCTCATCGACGTCGCCGAGCCCACGGATAATTTTTCGGTGAGCGACTTTGAACGCGCCGCCCTTGCGGCTGTGGAGGAGATCGACGCGCGGGGGAAAGTTCCCATTTTGTGCGGCGGAACGGGGTTTTACCTCAACGCCGTGCTCTTCAAGAGCTCCTTCGGCAGCGTGCCCGCCTCGCGCGAGATCCGTGAAAAATACGAGCGCTTAGAGCGGGAAGAGGGCAGGGAGGCGCTCCACGCCCGCCTCGCAGAGGTCGACCCCGAGAGTGCTGTAGCGCTCCATTATAATGATGTCAAGCGCGTCGTGCGCGCGCTGGAAATTTACGAGCAGACGGGCAGAAAGAAATCCGAGCAAAACGACGGCAAGACGCCGCGCTTTGCCTACGAGGCGTTCGCCTTCGGCTACCCGCGCGAGGAACTTTACGCCCGCATCGACCGCCGCGTAGAGGCGATGATAGAGGCGGGGCTCGTGGAAGAAGTAGAGGGGCTCCTTTCAGGCGGCGTGCCCGAAAATGCGCAGTGCATGCAGGGCATCGGATACAAAGAGACCATCGAATTTTTGAAAAACGGCTATAATTTAAGTACTATGTCAGACATAATAAAGCAAAATACGCGAAATTATGCCAAACGGCAGTTGACTTTCTTCAAAAAATTGCCCAATTTGCATTGGATCAAGCCGCTATCTTTGCAGGATGCGGCAGACGAGGTGATAAGAATTTATGAATGCTGATGAATACATTTTGTGTGCGGAAGAGGCTCTCTCGGAGCAATTCGCGCGGGCGGACGACATTGCGCTCTTCAACCAAAATAAGGTTTTGGAGGCGTTCCGCGCGGAACAAATTGCCCTGCGGCACTTTGCGCCCTCCACGGGCTACGGCTACGGCGACGAGGGGCGGGAGGCGCTCGGGAAGGTGTACGCGCGCGCATTCGGCGCGGAAAAGGCCATCGTCTCGCCCGCGCTCCTCTCGGGCACGCACGCCTTGACGGTCGCGCTCTTCGGCGTTTTGCGCCCCGGCGACAGCGTCCTCTGCATCACGGGAATGCCCTACGATACCCTCCGCGGCGTCATCTTCGGCGAGGAGAACGGGTCATTGAAGGATTTCGGCGTGTCGTTTGAGATCGTCGAACTCGACAATAAGGGCAAGTGCGACGAAAAAACCGTTGCCGCCCGCCTCAAAGAAAAAAAGTACCGCATGGTCTATATCCAGCGATCGCGCGGGTACGAACTTCGCGACGCCTTTTCCGTCGCCGAAATCGAAAAAATGTGCGAATTTGTGCGCAAAGAGGGCTTCAACGGGTGTATCTTCGTCGATAACTGCTACGGCGAGTTCGTGGAGAAGAAGGAGCCCACCGAAGTCGGTGCCGATCTCATCGTGGGGAGCCTCATCAAGAACCCCGGGGGCGGGCTCGCGCCGACGGGCGGCTACATCGCGGGCGGCGCAAATTACGTTGCCATGTGCGAAAATCGCCTCACCGCGCCCTCCGTGGGCGGGGAGATCGGCTCCTACGCCTACGGCTATCAGGCGTATTTTCAGGGCTTTTTCCTCGCGCCGCACGTCGTTGCGCAGGCGGTGAAGGGGGCGCTCCTCATCGGGAAGTGTATGGAGCAGTTGGGCTATGAAAATTTCCCGTCGCTCAATAAGACCCCCGCGGATATCACCCGCGCCATCCGCTTTCATACGGAAAAGGAACTCACGGCGTTCATCCAGTCTGTGCAGGACTGTTCCCCCGTCGATAGTTTTGTGAAACTCGAGGCTTGGGATATGCCGGGGTACGATTGCAAGGTCATCATGGCCGCGGGCACGTTCGTGGCGGGGGCGAGCATCGAACTCTCCGCCGATGCACCCATCCGCGAACCCTACACCGCCTACTTTCAGGGCGGGCTCACCTACGAGCACTGCAAAATAGCGTGCAAAAACATCCTCGAAAAACTCTTATAAAATAGGAAAAAAGTAAAAGGGCGGCGCGCGGCCGCTCTTTTTTCGTTCCTTGCCTCATACCGACGCCCCGCAGGGGCGGAGTGTATCTTTTCATGGAAATCTTTTCCAAAACGCTTGACAGGCGGCGCGGTTGGTGCTATCATGATGATATCAAAATGATATCACATTTCGGAGGTGTATCATGCAAGTCAAGGATTTTGATAAAATGACGGAAAAAGCAGCGAAGGAAAAGAACGGCTGGGCGATGCTCGCCGTCACGTTGTTGCTCATTTTCGCCTCAATTGCGCTCTTTGCGGTGGGCGCGGTGTTCCTCGAAGTGAGCACCGCCTTTGTTGCGCTCATGGTTGCGGGCATGTTCGGCTTTGCGGTCGGGCTCACGTTTTTTGGCGGGTTCAAGCTCGTCCAGCCCAACGAGGCGTACGTGCTCACGCTCTTCGGCAAATATTACGGCACCATCAAGCGCGACGGCTTTTATTGGGTGAACCCATTCTGTACGGCGGTCAATCCCGCGCGCGTTTCGATGGGCGGCAAGAAAATTTCGCTCAAGGCCATGACGCTCAACAACGACAAGCAGAAGGTCAACGATGAAGAGGGCAATCCCATCGAGATCTCCGTCGTCGTGATCTGGCGCATCACGAACACGGCGAAAGCCGTCTTTAACGTGGAAAATTACATGGCGTATCTCTCCACGCAGTGCGACGCCGCCATCCGTCAAGTTGCGCGGCAGTACCCTTACGACGTCTCCACGAACGGCGACGAGACGTCGCTCCGCGGCAGTGCGCAGGAGATCGCCGAAGTCCTCCGCGTCGAACTGCAACAGCGCACGGAGATGGCAGGCATCGAGGTGTTGGAGGCGCGCATCTCTCACCTCGCCTACGCACCCGAGATCGCCGCGGCGATGCTCCAACGCCAGCAGGCCTCCGCCATCATCGCGGCAAGGCAGAAAATCGTCGAGGGGGCGGTCTCCATGGTGGAGATGGCGCTCAACAAACTCTCGGAGGAGAACGTCGTCGAACTCGACGACGAGAGGAAGGCGCAGATGGTCTCCAACCTTCTCGTCGTCCTCTGCGGCAACCGCGATGCCCAGCCCGTCGTCGGCACGGGGAGCATCTACTGAAAAATTTTTCGGTTTTTTGCAAAAAAACTGTCACATACCTCTCCGTCCGCGAAATTTTTGTGCTACCATCATATTGGAAGGAGCGTGAAGCGCAAAGGAGAGCGCGGCGGCAAGAAAAAAGCCATTGGCGCGGCTGTGCGAAAACGCCGCGGCGCGGCGTTTTCGCACAGCCGCGCCGATGGCTTTCGGTAAAAAATCAAAATGAAAAATCTGCTCGGCTACAACGTAAAATCGCCCGACGGAAAGTTGGACGGCGAGGAATTTCTCCTCCGCAAAATCGACAGCGACCTCAATTTGAAGCAAAAAAATTTGGCGGAAGAGGGCGCACTGCTCGAAAAAAGTTCCGCCTTTCCGTTTTGGCTTTCCATCCTGAAATACATCCTGCTTCTCGCGGGTTGCATTCTTCTCGGTGGCGGGCTCGATGCGCTCGCGGACGGCGATGCGCCTCTTGCCAAAATGGAAGCGAACGGGCTTTGGTGGTTCATCGGCGCGGGAGCGGCCGCCGTTTTGGCCGCGGGCGTGCTCGCTCTTTTGGAGTGGCGGAAGAGAAAAACCGTAAAGGGGAGTTCCGCCTTCCGCGATTTTTCCGAGCGGACGGAAAAGTTGAACGCGCAATCGTACGAGGCGCTCCGCGTGCCCGAAAACGCCGCGCCGATCGATGTTTTTTCTCTTCCGTACAAGCCGCGCGCAAAAAAGCCGGCGCCCGCATTCGGCTCGAACTATTTTCTCGCGGAGGCTGCGGCGTTCCGCGAAGAAAATCTCTTTTGTTTCGCCGACGTCGAGCGGGCGTTCGGCGTTCCGCTCGAAAAGATCAAGCGCGTGCTATGCGTGAAAAAGAGAGCGGCGTTCGTCGGCTGGAACAAATCTACGCCGCCCAATAAGCCGCCCTACAAAGTGCGGAGCAATCAGTACGGGATGCACTTCGTAAAGCCCTTTTATGCCGTGGAAATTGCGGGAAGTGAGGAATTCTACCTGCTTTTTCCCGCCTACGAGTGGGCAACCGTCGCGCCGCTCTTGGGAGAAAGGGCTCTGAATATCCAAGAGGTCAAGAAGCTCAAATAACCGTGCGGGCGTGCCGCAAAGGAGGGAGAATGGACGACGGAAAACGGGAAACCGAAAAAATCAAAAAACAGGTGCCGCTCAGGCTTTCGCCGACTTTGTATGCCGAGCTCATGCGATGGGCGGACGAGGATTTTCGTTCGCTCAACGGGCAAATCGAGTTTCTGCTCACGGAGTGTGTGAAAAAACGGAAGGGGGTGAAAAAAGATGGATAAGGACATGATCGTCAGCGTTGTGATCGCAGCCGTTGTATTTGCCTTTTTGCTCGGCATTGTGATCTATCAGATCGCGTGGTTCAAAAAGATCCATAAGAAATATTTCTATCATTGGCAAGCGCATGAAATCGTCTTTGAGATCGCCTCGCGGAGCGTGCGGCTGTATGTGGACGGCAACGTGGAAGACGAACTCGGCGCGCAGAATATCCGCGTCTGCACGCTTCGCACCTTTGTGGACGGCGCGGAGATCAAGGCTCGCATGGCAATAAGGGGCATGCGGGTGGAACTTGAGGCGACGGCGGGAAATACGCCGCTCCAACTCATCGGAATGGGGAAGTGAAACCGGCAGGGCAGAGAACATGCGTTTTTGATAGAAATTTTGCGGGCTGAAAGGATTTTACAAATTTCCATTCAGCCCGCCTTTTCGTGAAACGGCAAAACTCTACGGAGCATGGGTGTTCTTTGGCGTGATTTTATGCTATGATCACGGCATAAGGAGGTTCACTTATGGATCAGGTCAAAATCGGGCAATTTATCAAAGCAGTCAGGAACGAGTTTGTTCCACAGGGACAGTATTTAAGGGTGGCGTAGAGCGGCATCCCGCGGGGGCAAAAATACATAA
>CANRFK010000021.1 GCA_947629875.1 uncultured Clostridia bacterium | reverse complement strand
CTGCAAAAATATGTGGGAAAGACCCTCACCGTCCTCTGCGACGGCATCGACGACGAGAGGCAGTGCTTCGCCGGGAGGGCGTATTTTCAGGCATACGAGATAGACGGCAACACCTTTTTCACCTCGCCGAGGGCGGAAGAGGGCAAAACTTACAAGGTACATATCGACCGCGCAGAGACCTACGATCTCATCGGCCACACCGTGGAGGAATAAATGAATTTACCCAACAAAATTACGCTCACAAGAATTTGCATGATCCCCGTGTTCGTCGTATTTTTCTACGTCGAATTTCCCTATCACGAACTCGTCTCCGCGCTCGTCTTTTTGCTTGCGGCGTTCACCGATTTTCTGGACGGACACATCGCGAGAAAGTACAACCTCGTCACCAACATGGGGAAATTTCTCGACCCCATTGCCGATAAAGTGCTCGTCTCCACGGCATTCATCCTGATGCTCACCCGCCCGTGGGTGTTCACCTACGGCGATTTTGCGGATTGGGGCATCATCGTCGCGGGCGTGTGCGTCGCCCTCATTCTGGCGCGCGAGCTCATCGTCTCGGGCTTCCGCCTCATCGCGGTGGAGAGGGGGCTCGTCCTCGCCGCCGATAAGCTCGGCAAGATCAAGACGGTCACGCAGGATCTCGCCATTCCCACGCTGCTCATTACCATGTCCTTCCTCGGAAAGAAGGGCTGCATCGCGGGGTGTGCCGTCGGCTATGCGCTCCTCTTGCTCGCCACAATTCTCACCGTCATCTCGGGCGTCAACTACATCGTCAAGAACAGGCACGTTCTCAAAGAGGAGAAGAAGGAACAGCCGTGAAGTACGCCGCGCTTGTTTTATATGACAAGAAAAATCCCGTCCTCTCGGTGGATTTCCCCGCCGTGACGGATGCGCTCCTTGCGGGCGGCGTCTTTTTGGACGGGGTGGAAATTCTGCCCTACGACGCCCCCTCGTCGGTGACGGCGGCGCTCACGCGCATGGCGGATGAGTGCGAGGGGGTGTTCGCCGTGTGCGATCCCGCCCTCCTCGCCGCGGTGCGCGAGGTCATGATCTCCGTCTCGGGCAGCTCGTTTACAGGCGAGTACCTTCTCGAAACCGACCGCACGCTCTTTGCCGTGCTCCCCGCGGGGATCCGCGGCGCGGAGGCCGTACGCACGGAGGTCGTGCCCCGCGTGGACGCCCGCCGCAGAAACAGGTACAGCCGCGTCGTCTTGCGCACGGTGGGGGCGCCCGCCAAGGAGGTCTTGGAAACTTTGGCGCGCGCGGAGGAGGCGGCGGGCGGCAAGCTTGCCCTCCATGCGAGCGAGAAGTACGGCTGCGGCAAAGTGGAACTCATCTACGACGCCGCAACCCCCAAGATGACGGCGGATGAGGTCGTCCGCATCCTCGCCGAGGGGCTTGCGCCCTACCTGTATGCCATGACGGATATCACGCCCGCCGAGCAACTCGTCGAGGCGCTCAAACTGCACCGCCTCAAAATCTCCACGGCGGAGAGCTTCACGGGCGGCGGCGTCGGCCGCGCCATCGTGCGCGTACCGGGTGCGAGCAGGGTCTATTTCGAGGGGCTGAATACCTATGACAGTGCGTCCAAAACAGCGCGCCTCGGCGTCAAGGAGCAGACGCTCCGCAGCAAGGGCGCCGTCTCGGGTGAAACGGCGTACGAGATGGCGGCTGGGCTCATCGTGCAGGGCAACTGCGATGTTTCCATCTCAACGACGGGCGTCGCGGGGCCAGACCCCGTCGGCGCCGATCCCGTGGGGCTCTGCTACCTCGCCGTGGGCACGAGGGAAGAGGTCAAGGTGTTCTGCCACCGCCTCGCGGGGGACAGGGAGACCATCACGGAGACGGCGATAAATTTAGCCCTCTTCCACGCATTGAAGGTGCTCACGGAGAAGCCCCTTCCCGATAAAATTTAAGAAAACCAATAAGGAGAACATACATGAACGAAGAAAAGTTGAAGGCATTGGACGCAGTCCTTGCGCAGATCGAAAAGGCGTACGGCAAGGGCGCCATCATGAAGCTCGGCGAAAACGCGGGCAACACGGATATCGAGGTCATCCCCACGGGCTGCCTCTCCCTCGACCTCGCGCTCGGCATCGGGGGCTTCCCCCGCGGCAGAATGATCGAGATCTACGGCCCCGAATCCTCGGGCAAGACGACGGTCGCCCTGCACGCCGTTGCGGAGGCGCAGAAGGCGGGCGGCATTGCGGCGTTTGTCGATGCCGAGCACGCCCTCGATCCCGTATATGCCAAACATTTGGGAGTAAATTTGGATGATCTCTACGTCTCCCAGCCCGATACGGGCGAGCAGGCCTTGGATATCGTCGATGCCCTCGTGCGCTCCTCGGCCGTCGACATCATCGTCGTCGACTCGGTGGCGGCGCTTACGCCCAAGGCGGAGATCGAGGGGGATATGGGAGATAGCCACGTCGGGCTTCAAGCCCGCCTCATGTCGCAGGCGCTTCGCAAACTCACCGCCATCGTCAATAAATCAAAGACGTGCGTCGTCTTTATCAACCAGCTCCGCGAGAAGGTGGGGGTGTTGTTCGGCAATCCCGAAGTGACCCCCGGCGGCAAGGCCTTGAAGTTCTACGCCTCCATCCGCATCGACGTCAGAAAGACGGACATCCTCAAAGAGGCAGGCGGGGCGGCGGGCAACCGCACGCGCGCCAAGGTCGTCAAGAACAAACTCGCGCCGCCCTTCCGTCAGGCGGAGTTCGATATCATGTACGGCGAGGGCATCTCGCAGGAGGGGTGCGTCATCGATTTGGGCGTGCAGTACGATATCATCAAAAAGAGCGGCGCGTGGTTCAGCTACGAGGATAACAAGATCGCCAACGGCAGGGAACGCCTGCGCCAGTACTTGAAGGATAACCCCGAGCAGATGCAGGAGATGATCGCAAAGATCCGCGCTGCCGCCAAGGGCGCCCCCGTCGACGAAGTGGCGGGAAGCGAGGAGTAAGTTTCGCAAATTTCTTCTATATAGCCGCAATCTGCGCGGACGCCGTCAGGCGTCATTCTGAACTTGTTGAAGAATCTCGCGCAGATTGCCAAAACTGCGGGCGAAGAAATTTGCGAGGACTGAATTGGTGCATCTCTCAATAATTCGCCCGCGAATAGGACGCTCTCAAAGTCATTAAGCCGCAAGTATGCGGCAAATTGGGTCGCCCACGGCGGAAGTGAATTCCGCCTAAGGCACATAATTTACAGCAAGGGCACAGGTGCGGTTACTCTGCCGCCGTGCGGTAGCTCGGCGGCGCACAGCATCCCACCCCCCTACCCCCCTCCCGAGGAGGGGGCGGCGCGGTTCGTTCCCGAGGGGGGCGCGGCGAGCCCGCCTCCTTCCTTGCCCTCCCCCTGCGTAAGGGGGAGGGGTAGGGGAGGGGGTACGCCCATATCAATCAGTCTATGAAACATCAATTTATAAAAGTTGCGGCGGCAAGTCCCGATCTGAAAGTTGCCGATCCCGCCTACAACGCACAAAAGATCATCGAAATCATCGAACAACAGTCCGAAAAGGGTACCGAGGTCTTGGTCTTTCCCGAGCTCTCCCTCTCCGGCTACACCTGCGGCGATCTCTTCTTGCAGGAAACGCTCTTGAAGGGCTGTCTTACCGCCTTGCAAAAGGTCGCGGTGGCGACGGAGGGCAAGAAGATGCTCGTCTTTGTCGGGCTCCCCGTCTCGGCGGGCGGCAAGCTCTACAACTGCGCCGCGGCAGTCTCAAGCGGCGAGGTTCTCGCCTTTATTCCCAAGACGTATTTGCCCAATTACAACGAATTTTATGAACGCCGCTATTTCTCGCCCGCGCCCGAGGAAGATATCACGTTTCCGCTCGCGGAGGGCTGGGGGCAGATGCGGCGCGACCTCCTCTTTTATGACGAAAAGAACCCGCAAATCGTCGTGGGATGCGAAATTTGCGAAGATCTATGGGCGCCCGAAGCCCCGTCCGTCGGGCATTGCAGGCGCGGGGCGACGCTCATCGTCAACCTCTCCGCCTCCAACGAGACGGTGGGCAAGCGCGAGTACCGCCACAAACTTCTCGCCGCGCAGTCGGGCAAAAACCTCTGCGCCTACGTCTACTGCGACGCAGGCGAGGGCGAATCCACCTCGGACATGGTGTTCGCGGGCAACAGCATGGTCTACGAGAACGGCGTCTGCCTTGCGGAGAGCAAGCCCTTCTCGGGCGAAGTGTGCGAGGCGGAAGCGGACGTCGGTTTTCTCCTTTCGGAAAGAAGAAAAAACAGCACGTTCCTCGCCGAAGAGGACGCCTACCGCATGGAGGCCTCCTTCGTCACGGACGGCGACCTTTCTCTCCGCAAAACCGACCCCATGCCCTTTGTTCCGCACGAAGAGGGGGAGAGGAGGGAGCGCGCCGGGCTCATTCTCGAGATGCAGGCACATGGGCTTGCCCGCCGCTTGGCGCACATCCACGCGCGCACGGCAGTCCTCGGCGTCTCGGGCGGGCTGGATAGCACCCTCGCCCTGCTCGTCACCTGCCGCGCCTTCGACCTTCTCAAAAAGTCCCGCGAAGATATCATCGCCGTCTCCATGCCGGGCTTCGGCACAACGGTCAAAACCAAGAACAATGCCACCGCGCTCATGCAGGCCTTGGGCGTCACCCAAAAACAGATCAACATCTCGCAGACCGTCTTGAAGCACTTCAAGGATATCGGGCACGACCCCGAGGAGATGAACACGACGTACGAGAACGCGCAGGCGCGCTACCGCACGATGATCCTCATGGATCTTGCGGGCGACCTCGGCGGCATCGTCGTGGGAACGGGGGATCTTTCCGAACTCGCCCTCGGCTGGTGCACGTACAACGGCGACCACATGTCCATGTACGCCGTCAACTGCTCGGTGCCCAAGACGCTCGTCAAGTACTTGGTGCTCGCGGAGGCCGAACGCCTCGGCGGCAGGGCGGAGGTCGTCTTGAAGGGGGTTTTGGGCACGGAGATCTCCCCCGAGCTTCTCCCGCCCGATGAGAAGGGCAACATCGTTCAAAAGACGGAGGATCTCATCGGGCCCTACGAACTGCACGATTTCTTCCTCTATCACTTCCTGCGCCGCGGCGACGGCCCCGCCAAAACGCTGTACCTCGCCGAGCGCGCCTTTGCGGAAAAATACGACCGCACGACGCTGAAAAAATGGCTCGTCGTCTTTTACAGGCGGTTCTTCGCCCAGCAGTTCAAGCGCAACTGCGTGCCCGACGGCGTGAAGGTGGGCTCCGTCTCTCTCTCGCCCCGCGCCGACCTGAGGATGCCGTCCGATGCCTCGGCCGCCCTCTGGCTCGAAGAGGCGGAAAGGCTCTGAAAGCCCCGCCCGCTCTTACCCGCCCCCTCCTCGGAAGGGGGGTATCCGCTCTTGCCCGCCCCCTCCTCGGGAGGTATCCGCTCTTACCCGCCCCCTCCTCGGAAGGGGGGTAGGATCCCGCCCGCTCTTGCCCGCCCCCTCCTTGGGGGGGTACCCGCTCTTACCCGCCCCCTCCTCGGGAGGGGGGTAGGGGGGTGGGGCAAATCATATCTCGTTTATCAAAAACCGCAAAACACTGTCAATTTCAGGAGGAAAAACACGCATGGCATTCATCAAAAACTTCGCATGGGGCGTCGCCACGGCGTCCTACCAGATCGAGGGCGGCACGTACGAGGACGACAAGGGATTGAGCGTCTGGGATGTCGCCTCTGCAACCCCCGGCCGCGTGTTCGAGGGGCACAAGGGGCATGTCGGGTGCGACCATTACCACAAGTGGAAGGAGGACGTCGCCCTTATGAAAAAGCTCGGCATCAAGGCGTATCGCCTCTCCATCAACTGGGCGCGCCTCATTCCCGAGGGCGTCGGCAGGGTGAGCGAAGCGGGCAAGACCTTCTATTTGAACCTCTTCAAAGAGCTCAAAGCAGCGGGCATCGAGCCGTGGGTCACCCTTTTCCATTGGGATTATCCCTACGCCCTCTATTTGAAGGGCGGCTGGCTCAATCCCGAGAGCTCAAATTGGTTTGAGGCTTACGCCAAGGTGTGCGCCGAGCTCTTCGGCGAGTACGTCACCCACTTCATTCTCATCAACGAACCCGAGTGCTTTGTCGGGCTCGGGCACTTCACGGCGGGTCACGCGCCCTTCCTGAAACTGCCCGTCGGCGACGTTGCGCGCGTCGCCCACAACGTGCTCCTCGCGTGCGGCAGGGCGGAAAAAATCATCCGCAAAACCTGCCCCCATCCCATCAAAATCGGCACGGCGCAGGCATATTGGCCCGCCATTCCCGCCACCGAAAACGATGTGGAGATCGCCCGCCGCGAGACGTTCGCCTGCCACCACGATTTCGGCGGCCCCTCGCTCTGGCTCGACCCGCTCCTCAAAGGCGAATATCCCCAAGACTTTCTCGCATGGTTCAAAGAAAGCGGCTTCGTCCCGCCCCAAAAGGATATGAAGATCATCAGGAGCAAGCTCGACTTCTGCGGCCTCAACACCTATTCGGGCAACCCCGTAACGGAGAAGGAGGGCAAGCCCGTCTATCCCGCGCCGTCGCCCGCCGTTCCCAAGACGGACATGCGCTGGAACGTCTACCCCTCGGTCATGTACTACGGGCCCAAGTTCATCTACGAGCGCTACGGGCTCCCCATTGTGTACACGGAGGACGGCGTCGCCCTTTCGGAGTGGAAGGACTTGAACGGCGAAGTAAACGACGACAGCCGCATCGATTTTCTCAAGCGGTACCTGCGCGAACTGCATCGCGCGGCGCAGGAAGTGCCCGTCGAGGGCTACTTCTATTGGACGCTGTATGACAACTACGAGTGGACGGAGGGCTTCTCCAAGAAGTTCGGCATCGTGCACTTCGACCCCGATACCTTGGAGCGCACGCCCAAAAAGAGCGCATGGTTCTACAAAAAGGTCATCGAAACCAACGGCGAAGAGATCTTCAAATAAAAACGGTGAAGAGTTCTTCCAATAAAAATGACGAAGAGATCTTCAAATAAAAACATTCCGAAAAAGCGGGGCTCGCCCCGCTTTTTCACAACGGTCTTATCCTTGCTTCCCCCTTTTGGGGGAAGTGGCGCGAAGCGCCGATAGGGGTTTCCTCATACAGAACTGCCCGCCGTCCGCGCTTTTTTTCTGCGTCATTCTTCGCCTCCTCGGGCACATTCCTTGCGGCTTTCGGGAAAGGCGACTTCGTGATTTGCGGAGCCTTTCTCCGAACGGGGAACAAGGGGTTCTCCTCATACCGATCCCCAAATGGGGGAGTGTATCTTCCCCGAACGCAGCCCGCGCCTGTTGCGCTCGGACGGCGGCGAAGAGTGCATCTTTTCCGAAAAAAATTTCAAAAAGTCTGTCACATATCGCAATATAATTTTTTGAATGTGATAGAATGGAAGTATGAAGAGGAGAAAAGAAAAAGAGCGGCGCGCCGCAAAAAAATTCCTCCCCCGCCCCCGCGCGCGTTCCCCCTTCGGGGGAACGCGCGCGGGGGCGGGGGAGGAATAAAAAATATGATATTCAATATACCGAAAATTTTATGCGAAGCAATTCCATATCCGTTCAGAGAAATGTACCGTTTGAGAACATCGAAATCGTCCCAATTTTACCAGAGTTTCTGCGGGTCAAAGCCGTACACCTGCACGACTTCGAAGAGGTCGCTGCGCGCAATGTCACGCACGGTGCACAGGGGCCCGCCGTTGCTGTCGATGTCGTAGCCGCAATTCTTGTAGGCCTGCCAAACGAGGTGCGCGCAGTTGGTGCCTTTGGCGGTTTTTCCGTTCTTGCATTGGTTCTTTGCGGAGAGGATCCCCACGGTGAGGGAGTAGTCCACGTCGAGCAGCTCATTTTTTGCCCGCTCCGCGATCGTCGCCCGCTCTTCCCGCGCAGCGCCTTTGAGGCGGAGGACGATGAAGTTTGCGGCGTCGGCAAACCAAGTTGCGCCGCCCGGCGTGATTTGGCTCTTCATGCCGAGCGCCATCGATTCGAGCACGTCGCAGCGGGAAGCGTCGGTCACGATCACGGCATGGCCGTTGCGCCAGCCGAAGGTATGGCAGGAGGAGGTCACGATCACATCTCCCTCCTCGAGAGGGGCGAGTTTGGCGCGGTGTTGGATTTTGATCTCGTCCCCGTTTTCGTCCTTGGCGGGGTTCCCGTTTTCGTCGAGTTCTGTCTCGAAGAGAAGGTCGTGCAGCGTCGTCACCGTGCCCACGGTGTATTCATGGCGCACTTCGCCCGCGAAGAAGAGTTCGTCCTGATAGAGCACGAGATCCGCCGCATTGCCCGCCTCTTTGAGCGCGTCGGCGGCGGAGCGTCCCAGCCCCGTCTGCAAGTAGATGGTGCGGTAGTCCTCCTCCGTCCATTCGGATCTTGCGGTAAGTCCGGTGATATCCTCCCGCGCGTAGGAGGGAATGCGGCGCGCGGACCGATCCACGACCGCAGATGCGACCATGAGCCCCGTTGCGAAGCAGAACAAAAGGAGAAAAAAGGCGAGAAATACGCTCAAAGCGATCTTTGCCCTGCGATATCCCTTCCGCGTCATGGCGCCCTCCAACGATGGTTTTCACGTGATAGCGCGAACATTATAGCGCGAAACGCCGCGCTTGTCAACCGTCGGAGGGAAGCGGTGCGCGTTTTTTCAGTTTTCCCGTCTTGCGAGCACTTCGCCCGTCTCGCCGTCGAGCAGGAGGGAAAGAACGCCGCCCGCGCTGTCCAAAATGCCCACGTAGTAGTAATTTTTGTCGCGCCGCAGAAGCCGCACGTAGAATTCGCCGCGGAATGCGCCGTCCGCGGTGAGGCGGCTCACAAGTTTCCGCTCCGCCTCGATGGCACAGCCGAGCGCCTCCTCGGGCGTCAGCGTTTTTTCGCTCTTGACGGAGGTCGCCACGAGTTCGCGCACGTTTTCGCCCCACGCCACGCGGAGCGTCACGCTTGTTTCGGGGAAGGTCTCTACGCTCTGCGAAAAATACCAGTCCCCCGCGAAGTTGCGGAAGGATGCTTCTCCGCCGAGGAGCTGCTCCCCGTTTTCGCCGAGCACGTACACGCTGTATTCCTCCGCGGTGTTCCCGGCGGGGGAGACGGAGATCTCCACGAGTTTTTGCATCGGGGAGGCAACGCCGTCCGCTGCGTACGGGTATTCGCGCATCACGCAGTTCAAGGCCACGGCAAATTCCTCCGTCTCCGCGCAGAAGATATCCGAGCGGACTTCGGAGAGATGTGCCGCGTAGTTGTACCCGCCGCCGCAGGCGGCGAGTGCGGGCACGAGGAGAAGGAGAATGGAAAGGCCGGCAAATTTACGTTTCATGATACGTATACAATATGAAAATCCGCGCCGCCGCATGACTTTTTCCCTTTATTCGGTTGCTTTTTTTGCGCGCGTATGTTACAATAAACCAAATATCAGAACGGCATTCGGGAACAGATGAAAAAACTCATTTTGAAAACCGCATTGATCACTTTGGGCGTCGCGCTCATTCTGGCAATTTCCGTATTCGGGATCGTCTCTTTGGCCGCGCCCTACGCGATGATGAAGTTTACGGCCTCCATGGGGCTCGACAGCATCAGCGGAGATTACGCCTTTCAGGAATACGAGCGTTCGGGCAACATCGAGTGCCTTGTGCGCTCGTTTTTGATTGCGGCGGAGCACAAAAAGTATTCCCGCGCAGAAGAGCGGTTCGGGAAGATACAGGAAGAGGGGGAGAAGGCCGAAGCGTATTTCGAAGAGGCCGCCATTCCCACCGACGAAAATATTCCCTCCTACGCCCTCCGCGACTATGTGATGGGGCGCGCCGCCTGCGTGAAGTATGCGCTCGGGCGGGAGGACGCCGTTTCCTTCGCCGTCGCCGAGACGAATGCGGCGTTCCCCGAGGGAAATCCCGCCGCCGCGCTGACTTTGGCCGCCGCCTCCGAAAAGGACAAGGAGACGTGCGCCGCCCTCCTTGCCGCCGTGCGGGAGAGGAACTTTGAACCGTCGGGCTACTACAATACCATCATCAAAATTCTGGAGGGCGTTCAATGAGTAAGATCATCAAGGAAGGTTTAACGTTCGACGACGTATTGCTCATTCCGCAGGCCTCCCGTGTTTTGCCCGCAGAAGTGGATCTCAAAACCACGCTGTGCGAGGGTATTTCGCTCAACATTCCCATTCTCTCCGCCGCGATGGATACGGTGACGGAGAGCAAACTCGCCATCGCCATGGCGCGCGAGGGGGGCATGGGCATCCTCCACAAGAACATGTCCATCGAGGATCAGGCCAAGGAAGTGGATAAGGTGAAGCGCTCGGAGCACGGCGTCATCACCGATCCCTTCTTTTTGGAGCCGCAAAATCTCGTAAGGGACGCCGTCGCGCTCATGGAGCGCTATCGGATCAGCGGCGTGCCCATCACGAGGGACGGCAAGCTCGTGGGCATCCTCACCAACCGCGACCTGCGCTTCGAGACGGATTTCGACCAGCCCATCGAGAATGTGATGACCAAGGAGAACCTCGTCACCGCGCCCGTCGGGACGACGCTCGAAGAGGCGCAGAAAATTTTAGGCAAGCACCGCATCGAAAAACTTCCCCTCGTGGACGGAAAGGGGTACCTCAAGGGGCTCATCACCATCAAGGATATCGAAAAGGCCATCCAATACCCCAATTCGGCGCGCGACAAGAACGGAAGATTGCTCGTCGGCGCGGCGGTGGGGACTGCGGCGAACACCATGGAGCGCGTCGCCGCCCTCGTCGAGGCCAAGGCCGACGTCATCGCCATCGACACGGCGCATGGGCACTCCGCGATGGTCATCAAAAAAGTTTCCGAAATCAAAAAGAAATTTCCGAACGTCCCCGTCATTGCGGGCAACGTTGCAACGGCGGCGGCCACGAAGGCGCTCATCGAGGCGGGCGCGGACATCGTGAAAGTGGGCATCGGCCCCGGCTCCATCTGCACGACGCGCGTCGTGGCGGGCATCGGCGTGCCCCAGCTCACCGCCGTCATGGACTGCGCCGAGGAGGCAGATAAATACGGCAAGCGCATCATCGCCGACGGCGGCATCAAGTACTCGGGCGACATCGTGAAGGCGATCGCCGCGGGCGGCAGCGCCGTGATGATCGGCTCGCTGCTTGCGGGCACCGCCGAGAGCCCAGGGGAGATCGAACTCTACCAAGGGCGGAGTTTCAAAGTGTACCGCGGCATGGGTTCGATGGCGGCGATGGCGGCGGGCTCCAACGACAGGTATTTTCAGGAGAACGCCAAAAAATTTGTGCCCGAGGGCGTGGAGGGGCGCGTGCCCTACCGCGGATCCGTCTCGGAGATCGTCTATCAGATGGTGGGCGGCATCCGCTCGGGCATGGGGTACTGCGGCAAGGCGACCATCGAGGAGCTGCGCACGAAGTCGGAGTTCATCCGCATCACCAACGCGGGGCTTTTGGAGAGCCACCCGCACGACATTTCCATCTCGAAGGAAGCGCCCAATTACACGGTAAGGAACTGATTTCGCGCGATTTCTTTTGCTGTGCAAAATAAATACGCGCGAGGAATGTAACTTGTATGGGATATTGAGTTGCGGCTCGAAAACGCTTGCCCCGACATTAAGCCTACGGTAGTGTGGCAAATGGGGGCGTGCAGCGGCGGGAGACCCGCCTCGCACCGCCCCGCGCGCACCATTCGTCTACCAAGCGCGGCACGAGCCCGCAGGGCGGAGTAGCGCCGCCGTACGGTAGTTCGGCGGCGCAGTAGCACCTTCCCCCCCGAGGGGAAAGGGATAAAATGCGGAATACAAGATAAATAAGACGACGCCCGAGGAGGGCGTTTTTCAAAAGGAAAAATATGCAACATCAGAGGGTCTTGGTGCTCGATTTCGGCGGGCAGTACAATCAGCTCATCGCGCGCAGGGTGCGCGATCTCAAAGTTTACTGCGACTTGAAGCCGTGCGATATGACGGCGGCGGAAGTGGAGAAGTACGCGCCCATCGGCATCATCTTCACGGGCGGGCCCAACAGCGTCTACGGCGAGGGGGCGCCCCGCATCGACAGGCGTATTTTGCAGCTCGGCATCCCCGTGCTCGGCATCTGCTACGGCGCGCAGCTCATCGCGCATACGCTCGGCGGAGAAGTGGAACACGCCGAGACGAGCGAGTACGGCAAGCGGGAGTTCACATTTATAAAGAGGAGCCCGCTCTCCGAAAATATTCCCGAGGCGAGCGTCTGTTGGATGAGCCACACCGACCGCGTTGTTTCTCTTCCTGCGGGGTTTGAAGTGCTCGCCGCGACGCCGAGCTGCCCCGTGACCGCCTTCGGAAATTTGGCAAAATGCGTATATGGGGTGCAATTTCATCCCGAAGTCGTGCATACGGAGTACGGAAACAGGCTGCTTGAAAACTTCCTCTACCGCGTGTGCGGCGCGAAAGGCGACTGGACGATGGCGAACTTCGTTTCGGAGCAGGTCGCCCGTCTCAAAGAGAAGATCGGGGACAAAAAGGTGCTGTGCGCGATGTCGGGCGGGGTGGATTCCGCCGTCGCCGCGACGCTCGTCCATCGGGCGGCGGGCAAGAATCTGACGTGCGTGTTTGTCGACCACGGGCTTCACAGGAAAAACGAGCCCGAGGAGGTCGTCTCGGTGTTCCGCGACGGCCTCGGCATGAACCTTGTAAAGGCGGACGCGCAGGAGCGGTTTTTATCGGCGCTTGCGGGCGTTTCCGACCCCGAGAAAAAGCGCAAGATCATCGGCGCGGAGTTCATCAAGGTGTTCGAGGAGGAGGCGAAGAGAATCGGCGCCGTCGATTTCCTCGTGCAGGGCACCATTTACCCCGACGTCATCGAGAGCGGGAAGGGCAAGAGCGCCGTCATCAAGAGCCACCACAACGTGGGCGGGTTGCCCGACGTCGTCGATTTCAAGGAAATTGTAGAGCCTTTGCGCGATCTGTTCAAGGACGAGGTGAGAAGGGTGGGCATCGAGTTGGGGCTTGCGGACAGCATTGTGTGGCGGCAACCGTGCCCGGGACCCGCGCTCGCCATCCGCATTATGGGCGAGGTGACGCGCGAAAAATTGGTGACGCTGCGCGATGCGGACGCCATCTTCCGCGAAGAGATCGCCCGCGCGGGGTTGGAGCGGGATATTTGGCAGTACTTTGCCGTGATCACCGACAGCAAGACGGTGGGCGTGCAGGGGGATTTCAGGACGTATGAAAATGTCATCGCGCTCCGCGCCGTGACGAGCGTGGACGCCATGACCGCCGACTGGGCGCGCATTCCGTATGAGGTTTTGGAAAGGGTCTCGACGCGCATTACGAACGAGGTGAAGCACGCGAACAGGGTGGTGTACGATATTACATCCAAGCCGCCTGCGACCATTGAGTGGGAGTGAGGGGCGTTTTACGGAGTGAAATGGTTTGAGAGGAAGTCCCGCCGACGCGATGCGTCGGCGGGACTTCGTGTCAATGGGATGAGGCGATGGGATAGCAGGGGGGGGAGAGCGAAAGAGCGGGGATGAGGGAAGAATAGGGCGTGCGGCAAGAGGAATAGAATAATAACAAATGTTATATAACGTCTGTTATTTATTTTTTAATGGTGGAAACACGGGGAAGATTCGCTCACGCCGCAGCCCGCCGCGCTTTGTGCGGCGGGCTGCGGCGTGAGCGAATGAGGGACAGAGGAAGGGGCTTGGTCGAACTTCGTTGTTCGGGATTCTTCACCCCCCTTGCCGCGCCCCGCCCCACAGGGGCGGGGCGCGGCAAGGGGGGTTCAGAATGACGCGGGGGCGGGGCGCGGGAAGGGGTGAAGAAAAACGCGAAATAAATGCACGGGAGCCCCACCCCCTTTCCCCCCCATTGCGGAGAAAGGCTCCACATATCATAGGTCGCCTTTCCCGAAGACCCCACCCCCCTACCCCCCTCCCGCGGAGGGGGCAAGTAAGGAAGGCTCCCGAGGAGGGGGCAGCTGTGCGGGCTCGGAATGAGGGGAGGGTTGGACTACGTTGAGAGAAAAGATACGCTCGGCTTCTGCGAAGCCTCGGTATGAGGGGGGTGGGGCGCAGGGCTCGGAATGAGGAAGGGGGAAGAGGGAAGGGTGGGAACCCCCACCACCGCCTACGGCGGAGCCGCCCCCTTGGAAAGGGGGCAGCTGTGCGGGCTCGGAATGAGGAAGGGGGAGGGAGGGGTGGGGATGGACTTCGCCCATCGGGATTCTTCGCTACACTACTTCGCGCTATGCGCTACTTCGGCGCGATGCGCCTCGTGCCACGCTTGGTTGGCAATGGTGCGCGTGGGGCGTGCCGCGCTTGGTAGACGAATAGTGCGCGCGGGTTAGAATGACGCGGAGAACCCCTATCCCCCGCTACGCGGGTACTTCCCCCCAAAGGGGGAAGCAAGATGAACGGCGAGGGGCGGGAGGAGGGGACGGACTTCGTTTGTCGGGATTCTTCGCTACGCTCAGAATGACGCGTTTACCCCGCGAGAGGGGGAAGTTGGTACAAAATGCGGGAAATGTATTGCAATCGGGCGCAAAATATGGTATAATCTTTATGGAATTATGGCACTTACGAGGTAACTATGGAAGAACGGCATTATGACGCGAGCGACATTACCATTCTCGAGGGATTGGAGGCGGTGCGCCTCCG